>JAZONU010000294.1:0-2515 GCA_045654605.1 Candidatus Caccoplasma sp.
TTTCGTCCATATCTATTTTTTATTTATAATAAAACTGTAACTATCAAAAATATGTTTATTAATTATTATCTTCGCACCTGGAATATATATTCGAATAACTGATAATGTAACAACTTTTATCATGACAAGCAAAGTTAAAGTTAATGTTTTAAGTATATCTTTTAGCAATAATAGTGGTCGTAATGTTCCGTATATTGTTATACTTGGAAAGCCAAAAGATAAGATAAAAATACCCATTATTATAGGAGCAAGCGAGGCTCAATCAATTGCTATCGCTCTTGAAAAGATTCCAGCTCCTCGTCCTCTTTCTCACGACATTTTTATCTCTGTAACAAAAGAGTTTGACATTACTATAAAAGAGTTATTCATATATGAATATAACGAAGGAATATTCTTCGCCAAACTGATTTGCGAAAGTAATGATACCATAAAGGAGATTGAATGCAGACCGTCAGATGGTATCGCCATTGCGTTAAGATCAGAGATACCAATATATACAACTTTAAGCATATATGAAGAAGCTGGAGTAAATATTGAAGACAATAAAGTTTCTTCAAAAAATAATTCAGCAGACAAAGATGATGACAACAACAAACCTATCGAAGAGTTGAATATTAAACAACTCCGTATTCGCTTAAAGAAGGCTATTGAAGAGGAAAATTACGAATTGGCAGCAACCATTAACACAAGAATTAAAAACTTATCTCAAAATTTATAGAAGTTCCTCTGTATAAATAGTGCGGATTTTAAAGCTTTTTTTATATTTTTGTAATATAATTTTCTCTCCTTAAATTTAAGGATATGCAGCTATTTTATGCACCAGATATAGAATCTACAAATACTCTTCCGGAAGGAGAGTCGCAACATTGTGTAAAGGTTTTAAGATTAACACAAGGCGACTATATTAATGTTACAGATGGAAAAGGAAACCTTTTCAAGGCAGAAATATGTAACCCACATCCTAAACATTGCAAAGTATCAATCGTAGAGAAAGAGATATTTGCTACATCTTGGGGTTGCAAAATAGAGATTGCTATTGCCCCAACAAAAAATATTGATAGAATTGAGTGGTTTACTGAGAAATGCGTTGAAATGGGTATTGATGCAATTACCCCCTTAAATTGCAGATACTCTGAACGCAAAGAGATTAAAGCCGAAAGAATTGAAAAAGTGATTGTCTCGGCTATGAAACAATCTTTAAAATTCACAAAACCTACTCTATCTGAAATGTGTAAATTTAATGAATTTGTCAAAAGACCTTTTGATGGAGAAAAATATATTGCACACTGCCATGAAGGAGACAAAGTGTTATTAAGGGATGTATATAAAAAGGGGAAGAACTGCTTAATATTAATAGGTCCTGAAGGTGATTTCAGCGAAGAAGAGGTAAGTCTTGCTCTTGTAAATGGATTTAAACCTATCTCATTAGGAGATAGTCGTTTAAGAACAGAAACTGCTGGAATTTTTGCTTGTAGTACTATTCAGATAATAAACCAATAATCAAATATATTTTATGAATTTAAATCTTGACAAACTTAAACATACTTCATCTGGTCAGTTTTTTTTATTTGCCGGACCATGCGTTATTGAAGGAGAAGATATGGCAATGGAGATTGCCGAAAAGTGTGTGGAGATTACTAATAAACTAAAAATCCCATACGTATTTAAAGGCTCGTTCAAAAAGGCAAACCGTTCAAGAATTGATTCTTTCACAGGAATTGGAGATATAAAAGCTTTAGAGATTTTAAAAAAGGTTGGAGAAAAATTTGATATTCCTGTTGTTACAGATATTCACTCTGTAGAGGATGCTGAAATGGCAGCTCCATATGTTGATGTTTTACAAATTCCTGCTTTTCTATGCCGCCAAACAGACCTTTTAGTTGCTGCTGCAAAAACAGGAAAAGCTGTAAACATAAAGAAGGGTCAGTTTTTGTCTCCTCAAGCAATGAGTTTTGCTGCTCAAAAAATTATTGATGCAGGAAATAACAAAGTTGCACTCACAGATAGAGGTACTTCATTTGGATATTACGATTTAATTGTTGATTACAGAGCAATTCCTGAAATGCAAAAATTTGGATTTCCGGTTATATTGGATGTTACCCACTCTCTTCAACAACCAAATAGTACTCATGGCGTTACCGGAGGTATGCCCGAAATGATTGAAACTATTGCCAGAGCGGGTGTTGCTGCCGGTGTTGATGGTTTATTTATGGAAACACATCAAGATCCATCGGTTGCTAAATCTGACGGAGCAAATATGCTAAAATTAGATCTAATAGAGCCTCTTTTAACTAAACTTGCAGCAATTAGAGAGACAATAAACAAATTCTAATTCAGTAATAATGAGTAGTAAAACTTCTCCACATATTTTAGGAACTGCTCCAATTGGAAAACTTCTGGCAGAGTATTCAATACCTGCCATAATTGGTATGACTGTAACATCTCTGTATCATGCCATAGATAGTATATTTATTGGTAAAGGTCTTGGAGAAGATGGAGCATTGGCATTATCTGG
>JAZONU010000295.1:0-3034 GCA_045654605.1 Candidatus Caccoplasma sp.
GGATTTAACCAGACACATCAACCAAGCCCATGGATTAATGATTACGCTGTGTTGTCGGTTATGCCTTTGAGTGGGGAGTTGAAGATTTCGCATAAGGAGCGTGGTGTGGGATTCTCTCACGCGAACGAGGAGGCTCATCCCTATCTCTACTCTGTGAAGATGGATAATGGGGTAAAAGTCTCTGTTGCTCCAACTCGTACATCCTCTATCATGGAGATAGAATATCCGTCTCTTGAGGGACAATATTTCGTTATTGATGCCCAACATGGAGGTTGCAAGGTTGACATTGATCAAATGCGTCGTAGAGTTACGGGCTATGTTAAAAATCACAATGGTGGAGTGCCGACAAACTTTACAAATTATTATGTAATGGAGTTCAGCCACCCCATAGCAGAGAAGGGTGTGATGATAAACGACTCTTTGTTTGCCGGTAGAAGCGTGGGTGAGCATGACAGGGTATGCGGATATTTACGTTTCATTGTCCCTGAAGGAGAGAGATTGACAGTAAAAATTTCATCTTCGTTTATATCGCCCGAACAGGCTCAGTTAAACTTTAGCAGAGAGGTAAAGAACATATCTTTTGAGGAGGTAAAGAATAGTGCTATTTCGCAGTGGAACTCAATGTTGGGAAGAGTGGTTGTAGAGGATGATGATTGGGAGGCAAAACAAACATTCTATTCTTGTTTGTATAGAGTTTTGCTTTTCCCACGAGAGTTTTATGAGTACGATGCTGATGGAGAGCCCTACTATTATAGTCCTTATGATGGTGAGATACATGAGGGATATATGTACACTGATAATGGATTTTGGGATACGTTCCGAGCTGTACATCCACTATTCACATTGCTCTATCCCGAGGTATCGGAACGAGTTATGCAGTCGCTTGTAAATGTATATGAAGAGAGTGGCTTTTTGCCTGAATGGGCATCGCCCGGACATCGTGGTTGTATGATAGGAAATAACTCTTTATCTCTTATTACAGATGCTTATATTAAAGGAATAAGGGGTTTTGATACTAAAAAGGCTCTTGAGGCTATGCTTCATCAGACCGAGGCACAAGGAGAGCCTCTATCTGTTGGTAGAAATGGATATAAAGAGTATCTAACTTTGGGATATGTGCCTTATCCGGATTATTACGAAGCAACAGCTAAAACATTAGAATATGCTTATGCTGATTGGTGTCTTTCAACATTTGCTTCGGCATTGGGGGAGGTTGATATAGCCTCGGATTATAAGTCTATGGCATACAATTATGAAAATGTTTTCGATAAGTCTAATGGCTTTATGAGGGGCAGAACCCGAAAGGGCGATTGGGTTTTCCCGTTCTCTCCCGAAGAGTGGGGTGGAGCCTTTACCGAAGGTTCGTCGTGGCACTACACTTGGAGTGTTATGCACGATGTTGAGGGATTGTCGCAGTTAATGGGTGGGCATAGCAATATGACCTTTATGCTTGACTCAATGTTTGCTGCACCTCCTCTGTTCAATTATGGAACATACGGTTTTGTGATACATGAGATTGCCGAAATGGTGGCTCTTAATATGGGACAATATGCTCATGGAAACCAACCTGTTCAGCATGCCGCATATCTTTATGATTATACCCTTTCGCCTTGGAAAACACAATATCATGTGCGTGAAATTATGGACAGGCTCTACAAACCCTCTCCTGACGGATATTGTGGTGATGAGGATAATGGTCAAACATCGGCTTGGTATGTGTTTAGTGCCATGGGATTTTATCCGGTATGTCCGGGTCGTGCCGAGTATGCAATGGGCTCGCCATTATTCGATAAGGTAACACTTAATATGTCTTCAGGAAAAACATTTGTTATATCAGCATTAAACAACAAGACTGATAATGTATATATTAACTCGGCGAAATTGAATGGGAAGAAATATACAAAGAATTATATAAACCATTTTGATTTAACGAGTGGAGGTGAACTGAAATTTGAAATGACTGATAAACCAAATTTTAAACGAGGGGTCGAAATAGAAGATGCTCCAAAGTCAATGACTGAAATAAAAAATAATATATGAAGAAAATAGCTTTATTTATAGTTGTGGCACTGTTTTCGCAAATAGCTGTGGCACAAAGTTTAAAAACAATTGTCTCTCCGAGAGAGAATTTAGAAGTTACAATATTTGTGAATAATTGGGGAGTTCCGGGTTATTATGTAATGATGGCGGGAGATACACTGATTGCCGATTCTCAGTTGGGTTTGAAATATAGCGGTTCGGAGGCGACGGGTCATGTTATTGATAAATCCAACTATCGTTGGATGCAGACAGATTCGGTAAATAATAAAAATTATAACGAAATGGTAGTAACATTAAATCAACCTTACAAAGGAACCTTAAAAGTGTATGCTCGAGCATATGACGATGCTGTAGCTATAAAACAGGCCTATGTAATTGATTCTGCCGAAAAGGTGTTTTTGCAAGATGACCATACTTGCATCACATTCCTCGAGGAGATTATGGTAAACGATGTTCCTGTAAATACATTAAAAGAGATATCAATGCCTGTTGACTTTAAGCTAAATAACGGAAAGGTGTTGTCTGTTTCGTACGAAAATAAAAAGAACTATCCTCAACTCTCATTAACGACAATTGAGGAACTTCCAAATATGGTTAAAGTTAATCTTAAACCAATGTATGAGGGTAATGATAATGTTAAATCGGTTCAGCCTGCAACCTTTGAATCACCATATATTTATATGGAGTTAAAAAATAAGTAAAACTAATACCATATTTCTTACTGATATAGGATATAATGCTGATACTTCAACAATAGACTCCCTTGGGGGCTTTTGCCATCCTTTTGCACGTGCACATGGCTGATTAATTCGCCCTGTGTATGCTCCTAAGTAGCTCAGAGTTATAATAGATAAAAGAAGAAGGATTATGTGCAAACATAATCCTTCTCTCTTTATTGTGGTTTAGTAAAAACTATTCTCTGAAATATACTCTTTTGACACGAGAAGATATTGATGTGAGTACTTCATATGGAATAGTCCCAAGTTTTTCGGCA
>JAZONU010000296.1:0-1728 GCA_045654605.1 Candidatus Caccoplasma sp.
CTGGATCTTCTGTGTACTCTTGTACCATATCCTCAAATTCTGCTCCTTGCTGTAATTTTTGGTACACTTCTCTAATTTTTGCCTCTTTAGCTTTCTCTTCGTCAGATGTCATTGAGGTAGGTAACATCACCATTATATGAGCTGTCAAAACCTCTCCTGGATCATTACGACGAGAAATTACCTTTATCAAGTGATATCCAAAACGCGACTGAACTGGTTCTGAAACCTCTCCTACATTTGTTGTAAATGCAACTTGCTCAAATGGATAAACTGTCATAAATCCTTTTATATATCCTAAATACCCATTATTACGAGCGACAGATGGATCTTCAGAATATTTTTGTGCCATTGCAGTAAAGTCTGCTCCAGCATCGATTTGTTTCTTTACAGAAATGGCTTTTTCATAAGCTTTAGCTGCTGTTTTTTGAGGGTTGTTCTCGTCTATTGCAAAGAGGATATGAGCTACCTCTACATTCTCTTGTAATCGAGCATAAGCCTCTTTTGCCAATTTTTCATCAGCCTCTTGATCTACTAAATATGGTTGTGCCAATTGGTCGCGATAGCCTTGTAATTCAGAGATAAATGCTTTTGTTGTATCTATTCCATTAGCTTCAGCTTCAATTACTTTAAGCTTGTAATCTTTAAACATTTGAAGATACTCTTCTATAGTTTTTTGCTCTATTTGCTGTTGCTTGTTTTTATTATAGATATAACTAAATTCCGATTTTTTAATTTCTTTACCATTTATAGTCATTATTGTCGGATCATTTTCTTGCGAAACAACTACTGCTGTTGGCATCAATAGCGAAATGGCTAATAAAAATATACTCTTTCTCATCTTTATTTTTTATTTCTTAAATTTTATATTCAATGTTACACATAGAAGTTTCAAAGTTATAAAATTTGTTCTATATAGACGAAGAATATCTTTTAATTTTATTGAAAAATAGTATCTTAAATACAAAAAAAGAGGAAATATTTGCATATTTCCTCTCTCTTTCTCATCGTTATTTTTTATTGATTCCCTCTGCTATAATTTGGAGACTCACTTGTAATTGTTACGTCGTGAGGATGACTCTCTGCTACTCCTGCATTTGTTATTCGAGTAAATTTTGCTTCATGCAATTTCTCAATGCTCTCTGCTCCGCAGTATCCCATTCCTGAACGTAAACCTCCGATCATTTGATATACTACTTCATATAAAGAACCTTTGTATGGTACTCGTGCGGCAATTCCTTCTGGTACTAATTTTTTAGTATCTATCTCTCCAGCTTGGAAATAACGGTCCTTAGATCCTTTCTCCATTGCCTCTAATGAACCCATTCCTCTGTATGCTTTGAATTTTCGTCCATTATAGATAATAGTATCACCAGGAGACTCTTCTACTCCTGCCAACAATCCTCCTAACATCACAGAATTTGCTCCTGCAGCAAGTGCTTTAACAATATCTCCAGAGTAACGAATTCCTCCGTCTGCTATCAAAGGAATACCTGTTCCTTTTAATGCTTTCGCTACATCATATACTGCAGATAATTGAGGTACACCAATTCCGGCAATAACACGTGTAGTACAAATTGAACCAGGACCAATTCCTACTTTTACACAGTCAGCTCCTGCATCAGCCAAATATCTTGCTGCCTCTCCTGTTGCAATATTTCCTACAGTAACGTCAATTCCTGAGAAACTATTTTTTACTTTCTTAAGTAATTCTACAACACCTTTTGTATG
>JAZONU010000297.1:0-1826 GCA_045654605.1 Candidatus Caccoplasma sp.
ATGGAAACAATTACAAGATGTTGGAATTGGATACAGAACATTGGGATATTTTGCAGATAAGATTGATGAAAAATGGCAGAAAAATATCTTATCATGTGGTAAGTATTTGCCCCCTGCAACATATTTAGGTAGGGTTGAAGATTTGGCAGAATATGTTAAAAATAACACAGTAGAGGAGGTATATTGTTGTTTACAAACATCTGATACTGAAAGAATAAATGAGATATATTCATTATGCGAGAATATGTGTATTCGTTTCTATGCAGTTCCCGATGTTATGTCTATGTATCTATACAATATGCGATATGCAATGATGGGTAATGTAATGATTATGCAGGAGAGAGTTGAACCGTTATTACAACAAGGAAATAGAATTATAAAGAGAATTTTTGATCTTATTTTTTCAGGAACTTTCCTTATAACTCTGTTCCCATTTATATATCTGTTTGTTGCAATTGTAACTAAACTTACCTCGCCTGGACCAATATTCTTTAAGCAAGAGCGTTCAGGTATTAATGGTAAGGTGTTTACTATGTATAAGTTCCGTTCAATGCATGTAAATAAAGACGCTGACCGAGTACAAGCGACTGAGCATGATCCTCGAAAAACTAAGTTTGGCAACTTCTTGCGTAAGAGTAGCATTGATGAATTGCCTCAGTTTATAAATGTCTTTAAAGGAGATATGTCGGTTGTTGGTCCTCGTCCACATATGCTACTACACACTGAAATGTATTCGGAGTTGATAAATCAGTATATGGTTCGCCATCTTGCTAAACCAGGAGTAACGGGATGGGCGCAAGTTAATGGTTATCGTGGAGAGACTAAAGAGATTGAGCAGATGGAGGGAAGAGTTAGACGCGATATATACTACATTGAGAATTGGTCATTGTGGTTAGATATAAGAATTATATTTATGACATTGCGTAATGCTATAATTGGGGATAAAAATGCTTACTGATAGTGATGAGAGATTCTGGTTAGTTGCTCATGTGCGACTTTTTCATGAAAAAAAGTGTGCAGGAAGATTACAACTAAAGAGTATTGAGACATATCTTCCTATCAGAAGAGAGTTGCATTATTGGAAGGATAGGAAAAAGAGAATAGATAAAGTATTAACCCCCCAAATGCTCTTTGTATATGTAAATGACGCAGAGCGAAGTATAGTATTAGAGGATAGGGCGGTAAGTAAATTTTACTCTTTCCCCGGAAGTAAAAAGGCAACAATAATTCCAGATGCTCAGATGATGAACTTTAAGTTTTTTGTGGGGAGTGCAGATAATGATGTGGAGTTTGTTAGTGAATCTTTAAAAGAGGGAGATAAGGTTAGGGTTTTGCGTGGTCCGTTAGCGGGTTTAGAGGCCGAGTATATTAGAGTCGGAGTACAAGCAAAAGTTGCAGTGAGATTGAAAGATTTAGGATGTGCCTTGATGGATATTCCTAAGGCGTGGATAGAAAAAATAGATTTATGAACGACATTAGTTATTTTGAAACATTTGGTTTGATTTCATCAAAAACTTCGTTAATGTGGGTAATGGAGTTTGTTGGAACATTTGCGTTTGCTATTAGTGGTTTACGTTTAGCAGCTGCAAAGAAGTTTGATTGGTATGGAGCATATGTCGTTGGTTTGGCAGTTGCTATTGGAGGTGGAACAATAAGAGATGTGTTGCTTAATACAACTCCATTCTGGATGACCAATCCAATATATTTGATTATTACAGGAGTGGCTCTTGTCTATACCATTATCTTTGCAAAGCATATTGTAAAAATGCAGACAACATTCTTTATTTTCGATACTGTTGGTTTGGCATTGTATGCGGTAGTAGGAG
>JAZONU010000298.1:0-4290 GCA_045654605.1 Candidatus Caccoplasma sp.
CATCTATTCCTATTTTTCTTCTTGGCAACTTTGTTAAGTTGTGGCAAAGAACACGATGACGTATTACCTATAGAACCCATTCCAACCGGACCAATTTCCAATTCGGAGATTGTTCGTTTCTCGATAGGTTCAATTTCTGAGGGACGTTCAATTCAAATGACCAATGAAAATTTCTTGGTAGATGGTAGAACTGTACGTGTTTTTGCTTATAAGCATGCAGGTGAGTTAAGTAATAATGTAGAAATGGATAATGTACGTTCTTTTCCTTTGAAATATGATGGAGCAAACTGGAATTACACGCCTTATATATATTGGCCTAACAGTCAGGATACACTATACTCTTTTTTAAGCGTTTATCCATATACTGACTCAAGTATAGAATTTATCAATAATGGTGGCGAGGGTTTATCGTTTACCTACAATATAGGAGATAGTAGTTTAAAGCAGAAGGATGTTCTATATGCCATATCTAAAAATAGGAGTTTTTCCGAAGGCAATGTAGAGTTGAATTTTAAACATGCTTTAAGTAAGGTAGCTTTTCAGATTGCCGGTACAATAAATGGTAGTGATATTGATAGTGTTTGTATAACACAGGTGTCTCTCAGTAATGTAGCTCAGAGTGGTACAATGAATGTAGAGAAAGATTTATCTAAAGCAACCTGGGTTGCAGATGAATTTACATCATTATCTTTGTTTAACGGTAGCAAGAAAATAGGTTCTTCTGTTGTAAATGTAGGCGATGTTCAATTTTTGATACCTCAATCTTTGGTAGATTCACCGGCAAAGGTATCAATTTTATATTCAGTCTATTCAAATGGTTCTACCACTCCTCAGAATAAGAAATCGGAGTTTAATTTACCAACCACAATAGTAAATAAGTGGGAGGAGAATAGTTCATATTACTACACCCTTGCGTTGGATTTAAGTGAAATAGAGTTTAATGTTGATGTGCAAGTTTCAGGATTTGAGCCGGGAGCAGACGAGAATTTGACAGTTCCACAACCTGAAACGGCACTTCCTGAGACAGGAGAGTTGAATGTTATCTATTACAGAACAATAGATGGTAATATAATTGAGCCGACCATATATGATGACAATGCCTTTGGTGGAGCTCAAATTGTTTCCAATACATACGAGAATGGTTATGGAAAGATTGTGTTTGATGATGTAGTGACAAAAATAAGTAGTAGTGTTTTTTTGGAAAAGAATAATCTTTATGCTGTTAATATACCTGATTCAGTGAAACAAATAGAATCTTTTGCATTTTGCAACTGTCCTAGGTTATGTGATGTTATATTACCAGAAGGATTGCATGAAATTTGTCCTAGGGCTTTTGTCGGATGTAATTTAACTTCCATAGAAATTCCTAAGAATTGTACTGAAATTGGAATAGAATATTGGATTACTAACGGAGTTGCAATCGGTAATTACTGTCATACATTTTGTTCTGATTTGCAATATATTTATGTTCATAAAGATAATCCTAAATATGATAGTCGTGGTGATTGTAATGCTATAATTGAAACTGCTACTAATACTTTGATTGTTGGTTGTTGTAATTCTGTTATACCCAATTCAGTTATAAAAATTTCTAAAGGCGCATTTGCCTTTACGCATTTATCTGAAATTTATATACCAAATAGTGTTATTTGTATTGATGAAAATGCTTTTTCTCATACAGATATTTCAACATTAATAATTCCGGAAAATCTCTCCTACATAGGACATAGTGCATTTTCTTATTGTGAAAATTTAAGTACATTAACTATTAATTCTACAACTGTTCCCCAATTTCTGATTAATCAGTATTATGAGGATGATGGTTGGGATATAGGAGAGCCAAGTCCCTTTTATATGAACAGAGATATTTTTTATGAATGTAATAACCTATCTTCAATTAATGTATCAATAGGTTCAGTAAATGATTACGCAAATGCTGATGGATGGGTTAAATATAGGCATTTAATAAATGGTTTTGTTGAGCCAGAGTTAAATGTTGTAAAAGAGATTGTTGATACTATAGCAATACCTTATGACAATACAGGCTACTCAGGAGGATCTTATTCTTTCTCAGTAGATGAAATATATAATGCTTTTGGTATAACAGAAGAGGAGTTTAATAATAGTTTATATTCAGGGCGTTGTGAATATAGAGTAGAGGATGTTGATGGAACTTTGCATATGCCTAATGGTAGTACATTGTTTAGTTCGTGGTGGGGAGAAGATGGTTATGTAAAGAATTGGGGTGTTGATGCTCGTATTTTCTTTGAGGGAGACTACCCCAATAGTTACACAGTAGGTCAATATCCTGGTCATGTTAGCGTAGGAGATATTTACCCGACATCTCATTTGATTACCTATTTTTCTAATGGTGAATTAAAGGCAATTCGTTTGCGTATAACAGTTGAAATAGTTGAGCCTTAGATAGTTGAGAAATGTAAAATGATTGCTAAAATAATAAAGTTATGAAACAGATACAATATACACTTTTCTTACTATTACTTGGTTTGGCAGGTTGTGGTAAGGATGAAATTAAGGGTGAAGAGGGAGTAGTTGTACCCTCGTCTAAAGAGATAAGTTTCTCTGTTGGTTCAATAAGTGATAGTCGTGCAACAATAATGGATAACAGCAATTTTGTTGCGGATGGACGTACAATTGGAGTATTTGCTAATAAGCATATTGGTAATTTGGGCGATGGTTCATTTTCAGCCAATGTAATGAATAATGAGGAGTTGGTGTATAGCAACGGCATTTGGAGTTATTCTCCATTACAATATTGGAATACCAATTCGGATTCATTGTACTCTTTTGTTGCTTATTCGCCATATTCTCCGTTTGTTTCAAGCAGCAAACAGGGTTTAGAGTATAGTTATGTAAATTCAACAAAGAGTGAAGAGCAGATAGATTTGTTGTATGCCACAACAAAAAATATCAATACACCGGGGACTTCTGTTCCTTTGGATTTTAAACATGCTCTAAGTAAGGTTGTATTTAAAGTTAGTGGAGATTTCTCTTCCGAGATGATTGATAGGGTAGAGATTACAGATGTAAAATTGAGAGGTCTTTACAATAGTGCAACTTTCGTAGTAAATAGCTATTCCGGAGCGTGTAGTTGGAGTGATTACTCAAATGCTGTAGATATTTCTGTTTTTAACGGAAACTATAATATCAGTGCAGAAAAGAGTGTCTTGGGTGAGCCTTTGATGCTTATACCTCAAGAGTTGAATAATGTAGAGGTGGTGGTATTTTATAAGATTTATCAAACAGGTTCTTCTTCAAATCAGTCAAAACATTCAACCTTTGCACTTCCGGTAAATAATGTGGCAGAGTGGTTGTCTAATAACTCTTATGTTTATAACATGAAGTTGACACTGAATGGTGTTGATTTTAATGTAACTGTCTCTGATTTTGATTCAACAATAACAATTCCAATTGATGTTCCGGAGGGAGAGGATTATGGTTATGCAATCCCTGCAGACGCAATTGAATATGTTGTAGAGGTTGATTCTGATGGTTACATTGATGTTCATGATTTATATAATGTGACGCATTTAATTGAGGGTTCAGATCCTAATGCCGTTATTCAAATGGCCTATTTGGATGAAGAGGGTTGTATGGCATGGCAGGATTGGGCAGTAACTGCTGGTTGGTTTGGTAGTGAAGGTGCTTTATCATGGTCTGATAATAGTAGTTTTGCGTGTGTTCAGCCAAATGCAGATGGTACATTTGCTGTTATTACTTGTAAGCCGGAAATAGAAGTTGGAACTACAGCAACTGCTCTATTGGATTATGGTAATGGTGTTATCTTGGCAATAAAGGTTATTGTTACGGACCCATTGTTTGAGGCTCCAGAGGCAGATTATGTAGTAGATATTCAAGTAGTGGTGCGGGATAATGGTTGGGGAGCTACTTACTTCTCTTTGGATGGAACCGATGTTACAGGTTTGGGTGAATACGAGGATACAACTGTTTATATTAATCCTGTTGCAAGTGTTAGCGTAGATATCACAAGAGATATTGAGGCTGCTTTGGGTATTAATGAGGGAGCTCTTGAAAGTGAGTTGCTTGTCGGGAATGTATTGACAGGAGCATATAATCATATTAACGAATTTGTAGCTTTTGGAAAAGAAACTTCATATGCTAATTTTTATTTTAGTAAGAGTGGTGCTCTAAAAAGTTATAGTAGTAGTGTATGTAGTATACACTGTTTTAATGATGTTAATTTATATGGGTATTGTTGCTCAAGTAGTAATACTAATAATCTTAATGAAATATATCCATCATACATTG
>JAZONU010000299.1:0-4806 GCA_045654605.1 Candidatus Caccoplasma sp.
TTAAAAAAAATAATATAATAAATTTGTTACAAAAAATTTGTTTAAAACAAATTAAACTTTTAATTTCGTCAAAAATAAATAATACGCTAATATTTAGTGAAAAAACAAATCAAAAAACAAGATCAACTAACTATGAGCTATCTTAAGTTTGATAAAAGTTTGATGATAAATCTTGAGCAGTCATTACCGCGAGAGATTTTAAGAACTAATAAATCCGGAGCTTATCACTGTACAACATTGGTAGGGTGTAACACTCGTAAGCAACACGGACTATTGGTTATCCCCATCCCTGAAATGGATGATGAAAATCATGTAATGTTGTCTTCTCTTGATGCAACTGTGATTCAGCACGGAGCACCTTTTAATTTGGGAATACACAAGTATCAAGGAAATGTATATAGTCCAAACGGACATAAGTACATTCGTGAGTACAATTGTGATGACATTCCAAAAACCGTTTATCGTGTAGGAGGAGTAGTACTTAAACAAGAGAAAATCTTTGTATCGCACGAGAGCCGTATATTGATAAAATATACACTTGTTGATGCACACTCAGAAACAACATTGCAATTCCGTCCATTCTTGGCGTTCCGTAATGCAAACGATGTATGTATTGAGAATAACCAAATCAATAAGGAGTACAACGAAGTTGCAAACGGAATAAGTTGTTGCTTATACGCAGGATACCCCAACCTTTATATGCAATATAGCAAAAAGGTAGAGTTCGTAAGCGATCCTCACTGGTACAACGGAATAGAATACGTAAAAGATCAAGAGAGAGGATACTCATATCGCGAAGACTTGTTTGTACCCGGATACTTCCAAATGCCAATAAAAAAAGGAGAGTCAATAATCTTCTCGGCAGGAATCGAAGAGGTAAAACCCCGTAGTCTAACTACAATGTTCGACAAAGAGTTGGAAGTACGTCCTCACCGTAGTTCATTCTACAACTGTTTGAAAAACTCGGCACAACAATTCTACCTAAAACGCAACAACGAAAACTACATGTTAGTTGGTTACCCATGGTTTAAGGTAAGAGCAAGAGATATGTTTGTGTCAATTCCCGGATGCTCACTATACATTAAAGATGAGGCCATGTATCACAAAATGATGGATACAGCACTCTCTGCATTAAAACGCTTTATGGAGACAGGCGAACTCGATAATGTAATAAAAGGAATTGATCAACCCGATGTACCCCTATGGGCAGTATGGGCAATACAACAATATGCACAAGCCGTATCGTACGATGAGTGCATCAAAAAATACGGAGCAATATTAGAAGAGATAATCCAATATATAATAAAAGGAGGACACCCCAACCTATTTGTACACGAAAATGGATTGGTTTACAGCGATGGTCGCGAAAAATCAATATCATGGATGACAACATTGGCAGAGGGTGGACGTCCCGCAACATATCGTACAGGATACTTGGTAGAATTCAATGCACTGTGGTATAACGCATTGAAATTCTGTTATTCAACCTTGCACGATAATAAAAAAGCATCGGTACGCAACACAATCTCTGATATTATAGAGCAAATAGAGGTATCGTTCCGTCAAACATTCTTGAACGTACACGGATATTTGTATGACTATGTAGATGGCGGATATGGCGAGTTGAGCGTACGTCCAAACATGGTATTTGCAATATCGTTGGAGTACTCACCATTAACACGCAAAGAGCGTAAAGGAGTACTTGATGTAATCACAAAAGAGCTATTAACACCAAAAGGATTGCGTACATTGAGTCCAAAGAGCTACGGATATCGTCCCGTATATTACGGACCACGTTACGATCGTGAGCAAGCATACTATCAAGGACCTGCACGTCCATGGTTGATGGGAGCATACGCAGAGGCATACTTAAAAATCTTCGGTTTGAGCGGAGTATCGTTCATTGAGAGAATGATGATTGGATTTGAGGAGGAGATGTCAAACAACTGTATAGGAACAATATCAGAGTTGTTCGACGGAAACCCACCATTCATCGGAAGAGGAGGAATAAGTTATGCAGTAAACGTAGCAGAGATATTGAGAGTATTAAACCTAATGAAAAATTATAATAACAACATATAGGTATGAAAGCGTTAATGTTTGGCTGGGAGTTTCCTCCCCATATTCTCGGAGGTCTTGGAACCGCGAGTTATGGTCTAACCAAAGGAATGCACAAATGTGGCGATATGGACATCACATTTGTAATACCCAAACCTTGGGGTGACGAAGAAAAAGGCTTTGCCAATATCATAGGAGCCAATAACACACCGGTAGTATGGCGTGATGTAGATTGGAACACAGTAGAAAATCAAATAGGTAATACAATGCATCCGCAAACTTACTACGATTTGCGAAACAATATCTATGCCGATTTCAATAACATTCACACCAACAATCTTGGATGTATCGAGTTTTCGGGACGATAAGCCGACAACATATTGGAAGAGATAAACAACTACTCAATAGTAGCGGGAGTAATAGCACGAACAATACCTTGTGATGTAATCCACTCGCACGACTGGTTAACATATCCGGCAGGAATACATGCAAAACAAATAACAGGCAAACCATTGGTAATACACGTACACGCAACCGACTTTGACCGTAGTCGTGGAAATGTGAACCCAGATGTATTCCGTATCGAAAAAGACGGAATGAACTATGCCGACCACATTATAACCGTAAGTAATCTAACACGTCAAACCGTAATTGAAAAATACGGAATTTCGCCCGACAAAGTAACAACAGTACACAATGCTGTTGAACCAATGAGCGAAGAGATTATGGCCATAGAGATGCCTCGCAACTCAAAAGAAAAAGTAGTAACATTCCTCGGACGTATCACAATGCAAAAAGGGCCCGAGTACTTTGTTGAGGTTGCAGCACAAGTATTGCGTAAAACAAACAACGTACGCTTTGTGATGGCAGGAAGTGGCGATATGATGAATAAAATGATACGGCTTGCAGCAGAACGCGACATAGCAGACAAATTCCAATTCACAGGCTTCTTACGCGGAAAACAAGTATATGAAATGCTTAAATCGAGCGACGTATATATGATGCCATCAGTATCAGAGCCATTCGGAATTTCACCACTTGAAGCAATGCAAGTAGGAGTACCATCAATCATCTCAAAACAATCGGGATGTGCCGAAATCCTAAACAACGTAGTAAAAACCGACTATTGGGATGTAGATGCAATGGCAGACGCCGTATATTCGATAATAACATACCCTGCAATGTACACTCACATGAAAGAGGAAGGAATACGCGAAGTAAACGAAATCAAATGGGAGTATGCAGGACAAAAAGTGATAGATATCTACCGCAAGGTAATGAAATGGTAAAACTTTAAAACAGCAATAAAATGAGAACAATCTGTTTCTATTTTCAAATTCATCAACCATTCCGTTTGAAACGCTATCGTTTCTTCGATATTGGTAACGACCACTACTACTATGACGATTTCAACAACGAAGAGATAATCCGTCGAATAGCAGAACGTTCATACCTACCCGCAAACCAAGCATTGTTAGAGATGATTGAGGAGTCGGGCAAACAGTTTAAAGTAGCATTCTCAATCTCAGGAGTAGCACTTGAGCAATTAGAGATGTATGTCCCCGAGTTTATCGACTCAATGCGTGAGTTGGCAAAAACAGGATGTGTAGAGTTCTTGTCAGAGACATACGCTCACTCATTGGCATCATTGACCGATCCCGAGGAGTTCATTAATCAAGTAAAAGCTCACGACGACAAAATAGAGTTACTATTCGGACAACGTCCAAAAGTATTCCGCAACACCGAGTTGATATACTCAGATGAGATAGCAGCTATGGTAGCATCAATGGGCTTTAAAGGAATCATCACAGAGGGAGCAAAACACATCTTAGGTTGGAAGAGCCCCAACTACCTATACACACCCGCAACAGCACCAAAAGTTAAATTGATGCTTAAAAACTACAAGTTGAGCGACGATATCACATTCCGTTTCTCAAATTACGCTTGGAACGAGTATCCATTAACAGCTGATAAATTCATGGGTTGGATAGGCTCATTGCCCGAAGGAGAAGAGGTGGTAAACCTATTTATGACATACGATACACTTGGCGAGTTGCAATCAGCTGAGGCAGGAATCTTTGGATTCATGAAAGCATTGCCACGCTTTGCAGCAGAAAAAGGAATCACATTCTCAACACCATCTGAGGTAATCGCAAAACTAAAACCGGTAGATGTAATATCAGTAAACGACCCCATATCTTGGGCAGACGAAGAGCGTGATACATCAGCTTGGTTAGGAAACATCCTACAAAAAGAGGCATTTGAGAAACTATATTCAGTAGCAGAGCGTGTTCGCTTGTGTTCTGACACTCGTCTAAAACAAGATTGGAACTATCTACAAGCATCAGACCACTTCTACTATATGTGTACAAAACACTTCGCTGACGGAGCAGTACACAGCCACTATAGCCCATACGATTCAGCATACGAGGCATTCACCAACTATATGAACGTATTAAGCGACTTTATAGTAAGAGTAGAAGAGCAATTCCCTGCAACAATTGAGAACGAAGAGTTGAACGCATTGATTACAACAATTCGTAACCAAGCAGCAGAGATTGAGGTATTGAAAAAAGAGTTGGCAAGTGCAAAAGCTAACGCAGGAGAAGTAGCAGAGGAAAAGCCTGCAAAAAAAGCTCCCGCTAAAAAGAAAGCAGCACCCAAAGCAGAGCCAAAAGAAGAGGCACCTGTAGCTGAAGAAAAACCGGCTAAAAAAGCACCTGCTAAAAAGACAACAAAAAAAGCTGA
>JAZONU010000300.1:0-1244 GCA_045654605.1 Candidatus Caccoplasma sp.
GACCTTTGCCGATGCTCCATGGCCTGGACTAACACCTGACCTTATGAGTGTTATTTTGGTTGTTGCAACACAGGCAAAAGGTAGCGTGTTGATACATCAAAAGATGTTTGAGAGTCGTCTGTTCTTTGTTGACAAGCTTATAGATATGGGAGCTCAAATAATTCTATGCGATCCTCATAGAGCAGTAGTAATCGGACAGGACAAACAACACCCGCTACGTGCAACCTCAATGGTATCGCCCGATATTAGAGCAGGAATTGCATTGTTAATAGCTGCAATGTCGGCACAAGGAACAAGTAAAATCGATAACATCGACCAAATTGACAGAGGTTACGAAAAAATCGATGAGAGATTAAATGCATTAGGAGCATCAATTCAACGTATAAGCAATGATTAAACCGCAAGAGGTAATAAAAATAGGAAAGGTAACCAAAACTCACGGAGTTTCGGGAGAGTTATCGTGTACCTTTATCAATGATATATTTGGAGAAGAAGATACTCCATATCTTGTTGCAGATATTGATGGCATATATGTCCCGTTCTTTATCGAAGAGTATCGTTTCAAAAGCGATGTAACTGCACTTATAAAGTTCGAGGATATTGATGATACTGAGTCAGCAAAAATAATATTGGGACGAGAATTATACTTTCGAAGGAAATATATTACTAAATCTCAACCTATGAATTGTGGAGAGGGAATATTAGGCTATAAAATATATTCAGATGGAAAACTTATAGGAACAATTGAGGGTGTTGATGATAGCACGGCAAATATTCTATTCTCTGTTATAACTGAGAGTGGTGAAGAGTTGCTAATCCCAGCAACAGATGATTTTGTTGTGGAGATAGATGATGAAAAAAGGGAGATTACAATGAACCTCCCTGATGGACTATTAGATATGTAAAAATAGTTATAGTTATAAAATAATCTTGGTAGTAGATGAAAGATTGTCACCATTTATTTTTACTATATATATACCCTTAGGTAAATTTTTTGTAATTGAAATCTCCTCTCCGGCATTGCAGTTGCCACCAAAAGTGTTGTTTAAAGCCTTGCCCGTAATGTCATAAATGGCAATTGAACAGTTGGTGGCGTTTTGGGTAAATAGAATATTTATCCCTTCGTTGTGAGCATATACCTTTGCCACATGTTTACTTGATATATAATAATCATTTTCAATACCACTCATCTCCAATACTTTTTTAATACCGTTCCATGCATCAAGTTTTCCATATCCCCAAGT
>JAZONU010000301.1:0-14491 GCA_045654605.1 Candidatus Caccoplasma sp.
GACGGTTACGGAACGAACGGATAACCTTTAGTTTATTTTTAGCCGATACGTCAGGTTTAGTAATTTGCTCAACATCACCCTCAAACGATTTGTCAGAGAAGTTTGCAAACGATTTCAACATCTTCTCACTCTCTTGCTCAGCGTTGTAGAAATCTTTGCAAGGGTTTTGTTTTTTGAACTCCTCAACCAACTCATTGTAAGGGAATAGAGCTAAAGCCATTTTCAATTGGAAGTCAACCCTTGCACCAATGCTTGTTTTAGAAGCCAACGAAACAAGAGCAGGTATCAATCTCAAATCTCCACATTTGCCTGCTTGAATAGCAGCAAAACGGCGGATTAACTCATAGTTGTCGTTCAATCCCAAAGCCAAAGCCTCGATGTAGTTATCGTCTTTATACAATGCAAGAGTATTCATTGCCATAAGGCGAACAGTTTGGTAAGGAGAGTTTTTGAACATATCTAAAATCTCTGCCGATGTAATTGCATTACGAAGAGCCAACTCGTTAATAGCGAAGCCTTGTAGAGCAGGGTATTTAGAGCTTAATTGTTTTTTCCACCACTTATTGCTATTGTAAATAGCCTCATTTACATCAAACCCAAGTTTTTCGTAAGGAGTAAAAGTAAATGTTGGATCGCCAAAAACATGCGACTCAAAATAGGGGTTATACTTAACAAAGTTGCCAACACGCAAACCTAAACCAAACATACCCATATTGCGATCGCACCATTTATCTTGAAGCGAGTTTACACTATTGGCAATAGTAACCATACAGTCGCCACCTTCAAAAATATACTCTTCAGCAATATATTCATCGTTGTTGAAAGCTCCATTGTAGCAAGCATCCAAAATAACTACCTTTGCATTAGGCTTATATTTTCCTAAGTCGGTTAAGTGAAGGTCTAATTGGTCGGCAAATATAGAGTCAGCCTTAGTAATCTCTTCGTTAAACAAAGCTTCGTGAGTAAACCAATGCTCAGGAGCATCGTAGCCATTTTTATAATAGTCTATAGTTTCGGTAGTATCTTTACCTCTGCTCACTGCAGTTCTGATTTTAGCACGGAAAAAAGATTTGGCAGCCTCAAGATTGTCGGTTGCACTTACAGGGTTTGGATTATCATCAAGATACTCAGTATCGGGGTAACCATGGTGGTGAAGCAGTGCCAACGATAAATCTTTTCGTTGCATTTGACTCATCAAAGGATATTTGCTGAAAACATGGTCAGCATGGTTTTGATAGGTAATAGCCCAAGTTTGTCCCATCATATTTGGGAACATCTCATAGAATGAATTTTTCTCATCAACGCGAGCCAATCCGCAATCAGAGTTGTATCCTTGACCTGCAAAGTAGAACATTTGCGAAAGAGTTTGAGCCTTTTCTTTCTCTCTAACCACCTTTTTAAGATAAGTCTTTAGACGGTCATACTTAGTTTGGTCGCCTTTGTCGCAAGTTTTCATACGAGCCGAATAGATGTCGGGTTGACACACTTGAGATGAGTTTGCAGTAAGCGAGTAGTAGAAGTGTCCAACTTTACCATCAGTAAGGTCAAGAGCCTCAAACTCCAAATCAAAGTCATCATAAAAACGGTCAGAAGGAACTGAAGAGAACTCTAACTTTTTAATATCTTGTTTAGCTTTAAATGCTGAAGTAAAGTGCTGAGCATCTCTAATCATAGGTACAGGAATATCGCCAATGAAAACCACACCCTCAATAGGAGCATCTTTTTGAGTTGCCAACGCCTTAACACAAGCACGAATAGAGTCGGGGTTGTTCCATTTGTCCTCAACAATATAGGTTTTCAACCCTTGTTTCTCGACAGATTTAGCATAAGCATCAACCTCAGCCTTAGCCTCTTTGTAGCTTATGGGATCAATAACAATAGCAAACCCCTTTTTAGCTGCAGATAGTGTTAAGGTGCTTAATGCAAACACCCCCACAAGAATAAATTTTGATAATTTTTTCATAGTATAGTTAGTTTGTTTTTTCAATTAGAAATTATGAATTAGTACGTGGCTTCGCCACAATTAGAAATTAGCTCAATCTCTCTATAATTTATTTACAAAATTAGCCTAATTCGACTAATTGGTCCAATTAGGCTAATTTTTTATCGTAAATAAGGTGTGTTGTTAGAACGTATAATTCACGCCACCACCAAATTGATTAAATGCAGTATTTTTATATTTATCCAAGTCGCCCATGTAGCGTTGAGTTGATGCTTCTGCAAACAAACCGATGTATGAAGTAAAGCGTTTTCCTACAATAGGAATTTTTGTCTCTAATTTACCATAGACATCATAAAAGTTTGCTGTTGTGAAGTCGAACATTGGGTAAGTATATTTATCTCTCAATCTTTCAGAAACAGCCATATTGATAGAATTTGACAAATTCATATTATAATCGCCACCTACAGAAAGTGAAAGTATTGATTTCTTAATTTGGAAAGTCTTCTTAACAAATGCCCCAGCCATAATATTCATATATTTTTGGTAGTATTTGTTAGGGTTGTTTTTTATATCAGAGTTTATGAAGTTTGCATTAGCGCCAACAGTCCATGAAGGTTGTCCGCTATTAGCAAGAACATCCATACGATATGACAAACTACCTGTCATTCTTTTCTCTATGTGTTTAGTATCATCTTGGTCCATTACCTCCCATTGTGAAGAACCAGTTTTTGGATCTACAACATTTTTTTGATAGAACCAAGTACCTTTTATATTATCCATTGCAGCTTCAAGTGTAAAGTTGTGAACAAATTTACCTTTAGTAAATGAGAAGCGATCGCAAGCAGATATTTTCATATTGTTAAATTGCCCACCGAGGAATTGGTAAGAGCTACCACCATCGGTTGCTTTTTCATACTCTTTTTCGAAACCAATATTTAAAAGGTTTCCATATTCAGTGCGTTGCCAAAATACTTGAAGGTCGGCAAAGTAAGCCAAGCCTTTAACTTCGCGTTGATACGAAGTACCACCCATATCCATACAAGTACCCATACCGCTCATTACAAAGAATGAAGCGTTTTTACCAACCTCAACGGTGCTATATTTAGAGTTTTCGCTAAATACGCGAATACCTCCGGTTGCACCAACTTTTACATATTCTGAAACTTTAAAATCAATACCGGGGTTAATAGTAAAACGCATACCCTTAGTTTCCAAACGAGGGTCTTGCTCATCAGAAGTAGTACCAACCAAATAGTCTGCATTCACACCAAAGCGAATTAGCTCTATTGGCTCCCATGAGAAACGACCATCGAGAGTAAACTCTTCAGTAGAGTAGTTGCTATTAAGTGAATCGGCAAGGATAAATGGATTTAATTTCGATTGATATAGAGTAGCATTCCATTTGCGTTCTGCCTCTTTACCGTTACGGTACGACATTCCTCCTTCAAACGACACATCAGTAAGTTCTCTAACACCATAAACTCCAACCATTAGGTCGCGAGTTTTTCCCGATTTGTCAATTTGGTGGAAATCACCTTTACCTGCACCATAGCTAACCTCTAAAGTTGCAAAGGCGTCAATAGGAAGGTCTTTAATAAAGGTTGGGTTAATATTGCCGTATGCCACATTGTTAAGGTACATACAATCTTTATACTGCATAATAGCAGCTGTTGTATCAGCATCTGTTGCATTCATTGCAAAAGGCACCGCCATTAACGATAATACGAATGCTATCTTTTTAAGTTTCAACATATATCTCTTATTTCTTATATTATTTGAGTAAATTACTCAGGGGTAGGGATGTAGATAAAAGTTTTTATTATCCCCAAAGTTATTTCCCTATTGGGAAAAGAGTGCCGATACACGATCGGCAACTCTTTTTATTAAATTGTTTTTAATTTAAAATTATGCTCCGGGAGTTGGTTTAGCTTCTGGCTCGAAGTCCTCTGCAGAGTTGTTTGTATCTTTGTAAACAACACGACCGTTAACAGTCTCAGCAACTTTACGAGTGAATCCCATTCCGTTGTACATAGCTGAAGTCCAAATCATACCAGCATCAACTTGTGCAGGAAGAGCAACAGTTCTTTGAGTTTCAGTTACACAAACAACATTGATTGCATCTTGAATATCTTTGTATCTGATCATCAAGTATGGGTTAACATCAGTTCCCTCTGGTTTAGTAACCCAGTTAGCCTCGTTATTAACATCGCAGTACTCCTCAATGTTATCAACTTTAGCCAAAACAAGACCTGCACCGAATGCTGGAAGAACACCAAAGTTTACGCTTTGAGTACCTGGTTTAGCAACGATAGTTAGGTTAGGAACATCAGGGTTAGCAACATAAGTTGATTTGTACTCAGTGATGTCAATTTCATAATCAGCTTTGCTCAAGTCAACAGTATTAGGATTCATTTCTACCTCTTCTGTTGCAGGATCGTCACTCATAATAGTGTGATTTTGAGCTTGGAAAGCAACAACTACGCTTTTACCTGGCTCGATAGGATATTTTTTGCCAGTACCGTCACCAACAAATCCGGCAACGTATGAAGAAATAGCAACAGCTTTCATATCCTCAGGAGTAGTACCCCATAACACTGTTTTAGTGTTAGCTGCAATCTCTGTACGAGCCAACAAGCAGTTGTCAAGATATTGA
The DNA here is from genome assembly GCA_045654605.1 of Candidatus Caccoplasma sp. Lineage (GTDB taxonomy): Bacteria > Bacteroidota > Bacteroidia > Bacteroidales > G3-4614 > Caccoplasma_A. The sequence continues at coordinate 4,596 of JAZONU010000301.1, forward strand.
GTAAATGCAGAGTTGTTGTAAATCTCAACGAATTGGTCATACATGTAGTTTTTGTTAGCAGGAGTTTTACACATAGCTGAGTAGAACTCTTTGATAACCAATGGAGAAGTTAATGTCTCTTCAGCAACAACTGAGATAGGGTTATCTCCGTAAACACTACCATTCATTTTTTGCCCGCTAAGGTTGATGTCTGCAGTTTCAAATAGAGCATTTACGTTATACTCACCTGGCTCTACTTCAACAACATAAACACCATCACTCATTTTGTAAGCAGCAAACTCAACACCAGTTAGTTGGTTTCTTGCAATTACATTCTCGCTTGTTACATTATCCCATGAGTAAGACTCAGGAAGAGATACATTTACAGTAAGTTTGTAGACTTTAGCACCGTCATCATCGCTGCCATTGCTACATGCTCCCAAGAATAGCATTGCTACCAAGGGAAGAATTGTTAAAAGAAATTTTTTCATAATAGTTTTATTTAAATAAAGTGTTTTTAATTATGTTTTTATTAAATCTTTATTTTCAACTCAGCACCAAAGTAAATAGGTGAGTACATTTCGCGGTAACCACCTTGTTTGTCTTTATGGAACATTTTAGAGAATTTCAATATGTTGTTTGCAACGAACGATAACTCAACATATTTCTTAAACTCTTTAGTCATCTTGAAGTTAAGCATACAAGTCATTGGGAACTTTTGCTTGTCGTAGTAGTACATATTGGTAGTGTAGTTTACCAAATCGACATACTCACGATTGTAAGGCATTGTGTTTTTGTCCCAAGCAGTGTAGTTGCCCTCACCATCGTAGAAACCTATTGGGTGAACCATATAAACCTCTTTACCATTGAAGTCTTGGATGTGTTCAAACATTGAGTTTCCGTTCTCATCCTCATAAATAGTTTGAGCACTCTCATACCAAACAACTTGAGCAGTTGTAGTAAATACAAGTTTTAGAGCAGGGATGTGAGTAACAAAACGGAAGTTAGTGTTAACACGTTGTGTGATTGAACCGCTACCAGTGGGCATTACAGCCAAATATGTGTTGAAGCCTTGAATTTTGTTACCATTCAAAGCGGTAGTCATATTTGGATTTTCAACAGCATCAGAATTCCAAGTATTACCTACATTGCGACGTTTGATATAGTACCAAGCACCATCAACAATAATATCGGTTTTAAGAGCCTTAATCTCTCCAAAGTTGAATGAGTACTCAACACCTTGTTTAAATGTCTCGTTCTCGTTAGTAGGAGTTTGGTAAGTTACAACACGTTTTTGTAACAAGTAATCCATTTGCTCTTTAGTACCACCAGGGGTATTAGTATAATAAAGAGTACCATCTTCATATATAGGAGTAAATCCGGCAGGAAGGTTTCTTGTGTCATACTTTTTATATTGCAACCAATAAGGAATAGAGCTGAAGCCATACTCATTTTTGTATTGCTCGTTGAAATATGTGATAGTACCTTTAATCTTGTTTATACGACCAGAGATACCAATCTCAAATTTACGAGAAGTAGCAGGTTTAAGATCGGGGTTAGCACTATTTTGAATAACGTCAGTAGTCATGATTGCAAGAGTACGATTTGGATCTCCCGAAACATAACCGTTATAACTTGTGTAGTCGTAGTAAACAGGGTTGGGGTATAGGTGTAGCAATGTAGGCATTTTTGAAGCCAAACCATAACCTCCCATAATTGAAAGGTCATCAAAAACCTTGTTATTCTCGTGCGATAAGAATTGGTATGACAAGTTGATACGAGGATCGATAGTAGTCATATTGCCACGTTTAGCCAATTCGTCAATAAATAGTGTGTTTACACGTACACCGGCTTGAATATTCAAAGTAGTTCCGGCAAATGTTACCTCAGTAGCGTTCTCTAAGAAGTATGACATTTGGTGCATAGCAGGAATAGATTTGAATGAACGAGGACGAGCACCTTGACCGTCGCTTGGTTTTGGAGGCGACATAATATCGAAGCTCATACCCTCACCGTAGTTAGCACTTAAGTTGTAGTCAGCACCCAATTTAATGTTGTTTGAACCACGTTTGAAAGTAAACATCTTGTTGGCTTTCAATTGAACGTAAGCAGTAAGAGGTTTACCTTTGATAGTATATTCTGCCAAGTACTCAGCAGGAAGGAAGTGAGTAGTAAATTCACCTGGAACTGTAGAGTAAGCAAAAGGCATAGCCGAACCTGATTGAATTTGTCGATACAAATCCTCTTGAACACTATATGATAATGAAGCAGCGTAGTTAAGGTTGCTAATCCAAGACTTATTTAAACGCCACATACCATCAGCAGCAAAGCGGAAACCTTGGTTTTTGTTCTCCAATAACTCATCTGCACGCATACTCTCGTCAGCCTTTTGAGCACTTAAGTTACGGTAGTACGAAAGTTTAAGGTTTAAGCTCAAAGGAGTAGTCTCCTTCATAAATGTATTAGAGTAAGCACCGTTTGCAGTAATACGATCGTAACCTTTGTAACTCATACGACGGTCAGCATACGATTTAGTATAGTCAGCAGAAAGGTTTATGGCACCACGATTTTTCTTCATAGTGAAACCTTTGCCAAAATAAGCAAGTTTAGAGTTGGGGTCAAGTTTAACTTTTGCCTCATAAGGAGTAGTACCCACTTTTGTTTTAATAACAACAGCACCAGAAGTTAAGTTACCATACTCTGCCGATGGGATACCACGAATAACCTCAATTGACTCGATATTGTCAGGAGAGATAGAACGCAAGTCAACACCACGACCACTTGTAGTTTGGTCATTCATAGTGTTTTGTGATAACGATGAACTTGTACCCGAACGAGCAGTTGAGAAAACCTGCATATTGGCATCGTTACTCATAGGAGCTCCATCCACAAACACAGCAGTACCAAGCGAGTTGCTCTCGTTACCACCGGCATCAATTTCACGGATAGAAGCCTGTCCGGCATTGGTTAAGTCGGGGTTTTTGGTTACCTGACCGGGAAGAAGTTGTAACATATCCTCAACACTCTTTGCTTGAAGGTGTTGGATAGCGGCTTGACCGATAGTAGAAGCCGAACCCATTTTTTGTTCTTCTGCTGTTACCACAACCTCTTCAAGTCCCAATCCCATAGGACGCATTACAATTTTGAAGTCAGAAATGTTTTTGTTTACGTTAATTTCTCCAACAACAGTTTCAAAGCCTAAATATGAAATTTCATACTTGTATTTACCTTGTTTTAACCCTGTGATTTTGAACTCTCCCTTTTCGTTTGTCATGGCCCATGACGAAGAAGATAGCTTAACGAATACCATTTCCAAAGCCTCTTCATTCTCTGAAGATATTACAGATCCTGATAGCACAAATCCGCTTTTTGTTGATTGTGCGTATGCTGTAGATGTCATCATTATTAGAGCTAAAATCGCGAGGCTCTTAGCAAACGAAACGATTAACTTTCTAAAATTTTGAAGCATATATTTTTGCAATAATGTGATTATTCAAATATTAAAAAATGTATAAATGAGAATTGAACAGTTTCCCAAATAGATTGCAAATGTAATACAATTATTTAGAATATCACCATATTGATGAAGAATTTCAAGTAAAATGTTTAAAAATTTAACACTTTGATGTATATTTATACAAAATAGTATTTAACTTTACATTTTTTATGCAAAAAAAGTTTTATTTTTATTGTGTCGCCTTTATAAATTTATTTGTACCTTTGAAAATTCTTTAACCAAAGATAGTAATAACTTTGAAAAACAACATTGAAATAACATCAAATAGCGACAATATATGGTGTACGTTGCCTTCGGGTTTGAGGGTGGTTTACAGATACTCCGATTCGAATGTTTCGTATTGCGGGTTTGTGATAGATGCTGGAACTCGTGATGAAGAACAAGGCAAAGAGGGTCTTGCTCACTATGTAGAACACATGCTTTTTAAAGGAACAAGAAAGCATAATGCCATACATATATTAAATTGTATGGAACGTGTTGGTGGAGAGATAAATGCCTTTACAAGTAAAGAAGAGACAGTTATATATACGGTTAGCCTTGAGCCTGATTTAAAACGAGCAGTAACACTGATGTCTGATATCATACAGAATTCATCGTTGCCCGAGGCGGAGAGTGTAAAGGAGAAGGAGGTAATCGTTGATGAAATCAACTCTTATCTCGATAACCCTGCAGAATTTATTTATGATGAGTTTGAAAATATCATATATAAGAACCACAGTTTAGGACACAACATATTGGGAGATACAAATTCATTGAACAGAATATCTACATCTGACGGATTGTCTTTTATCTCAAACTTTTACACACAGAGTAATATGGTATTCTTCTTCTCAGGAAGAACAAAATTTGACAAAGTGGTGAAAATCGTTATGTCGGCAATAGAGGATATTCGAACCAACAGTGTTGAATTAAAGAGAAATCAGCCACATATAATAACCCGTTTTGACAAACACGAAGAGTGTGATAACTATCAATCTCACGCCATAATAGGCGGACAATGTTGTTCTCTCTACGATAAAGAACGCTTTGCAATCTTTTTGTTAAACAATATAGTTGGTGGACCTGGAATGAACAGCTTATTAAATGTTGCATTACGAGAGAAGAGGGGGTATGTTTATAATGTTGAGGCAAATGTTACCAACTATTCAGACACAGGACTTTTTACGATATATTTCGGAACTGAACGGAAAAATGTAAATAGATGTTTTGATATAATTCGAAAAGAGATGAATAATTTAAAAACCAGAGAGTTGTCTATACGAAAACTCAACGATGCAAAACGTCAATACATAGGTCAGCTAACCATAGGTCGTGAGAATAGAGAGAACCTTGCTATAGCATCAGGTAAATCATTATTGCGTTATAACAAGTGTTCGACAATAGCTGAAACAATTGAGAGGATAGAGAAAATTACAGCAAAAGAAATTATTGAAAGTGCAAATATAATTTATAACGACAACAATTTATCTACATTGGTTTTGAGTTAAATCAAACAACAAGTCGAGTAAAAAAATCTTTCAAATCACATAATTTGAGTTGAATTGGAAGACTTGATTTTTATTTGCAATTTAAGACAATTTGTACTATTTTTGTAAAATGATGGATTATGCTTCGTTTTTAAGACGTTTTGTTTGGCGTATATCTAATGAAATGAGGGAAATAGTTGAATATAAATCAAATAAATATAATATGAAATTCAGAGGTTTTTTATTTAAAGCCATGGCTATGATAATTGCATCTATGGCTTGTTTTTCAATATCTGCAAAAGATTTTTACAAGGAGATAACAAATCCCAAGTTGATTTCAAAGAATACCGAAGAGGCTCGTGCTTCGTTTCTTCCTTTTGAAAATGAAGAGCAGGCAATAAAAGGAAACTATAAAGAGTCGCCATATTATAAAAGCCTTAATGGAACTTGGAAGTTCTTCTATTCAGAGAATCCTTATGAAATTCCCTCTAATTTTATGTCTCCTGCATTGGATGATACAAAATGGGATGATATAAAAGTACCAGGAAACTGGGAGCGTCAAGGATTTGGTATCCCTGTTTACGTTAATGTTGGTTGGGAGTTTGTGTCAAGAGGATATGAACAATATATGCAAGCACCAAAACCACCAATTGTTCCTGAAAAATTCAATCCCACAGGAATTTATCGTACAACATTCACAGTGCCATCAGAGTGGGATGGCCGACAAATATTTATATCATTTGACGGTATTAAATCCGCAGCATATCTATACATAAACGGAGTTGAGGTGGGTATGAGTAAGGATAGCAAACTTCCTGCTCGTTACGATATTACACGTTTTGTAAAGAGAGATTCGCCCAATCAGCTAACTATGAGAGTATTCCGTTGGAATGACGGAACATATCTTGAAGGACAAGATTTCTGGAGAATATCAGGAATAGAACGTGATGTATATATTTATTCACAACCAAAAGTTCGCATAAAAGATTTTACAGTTGTCTCAGAGTTGGATAAAGAGAACTATTCAACAGGTGAATTCTATATGAGTGTTGATGTAAAAAATCATGTTGGCAAAGAGCAACCCTATAGCGTTTCATATAAACTAACCGACGATAAAGGCGTTGAAGTAAAAAGCGGAATGGCTCCGGGCAAGATAACAGATAATGCCAAAGTGGAATTTTCTGCAAACATAGATAATGTAAAAGCTTGGAGTGCCGAAACACCTAACCTTTACACACTTGTTGTTAAATTAACCTCAGGGGAGAATACCGAGATTATCTCTGAAAAGATAGGTTTCCGTACTGTTGAGATAAAGAACAAACAACTACTTGTAAACGGACAACCAATTTTGGTTAAGGGTGTGAACATTCACGAACATAACGAATTTACAGGACACTATATCGACACAGCTCTTATGATTAAGGACTTTGAGTTGATGAAACGCTATAACATAAATACAATACGCACGTCGCACTATCCACAAAACGAGTTGTTCTACCGTTTGTGCGACAAATATGGTTTTTATGTTATAGATGAGGCAAACGTTGAAGGACACGGAATGTATTACAATCTTCGTGATTGTATAGGAAACAATCCTGAGTATTGCGATGCAATTGTAAGTCGTAATGTAGAAATGGTAAAACGCGACAAAAACCACCCATCTGTAATCATCTGGTCGCCAGGAAACGAAACAGGAAACGGATACTGCTTCTATCAAGCATATATGGCAATCAGAAATTTAGACCTATCAAAACGCCCAATACAATATGAGCGTGCCGATATGGAGTGGAACACAGATATCTTCTGCCCAATGTATTCAGCTCCTGCCGATTTGGAGAAATATGCAAACGACCCATCTGCTGATCGTCCAATGATTATGTGTGAGTATGCACACGCAATGGGAAACAGTTTAGGAAACTTCCAAGATTATTGGGATATTATTGAAAAATACGACATCCTTCAAGGAGGATGTATTTGGGATTGGGTAGATCAAGGTCTTGCTGAGTTCGACGAGAATGGTCGCAAATATTGGGCATACGGAGGCGATTATGGTCCAGAGGGAACACCATCTGACGACAACTTCTTGATTAACGGAATTGTATTCCCCGACCGTACAACTAAACCTCACACCGAAGAGATGAAGAAGGTTTACCAAAACATAAAATTCTCAATGCCCGAAAACGGGAAATTGGTAGTTAAAAACGCAAACTACTTTATCGACCTTTCAGCATACAACTTCCGTTACGAAGTGGTAGCAGAGGGAAAAGTTGTTAAAAAAGGAACATTCCGCCTATCAACAGCACCACAAGAGAGTGAAACCGTAGTTGTAAAACTACCTAAATTTGCAAAAGGAGTAGAGTACTTCTTAAATGTGTATGCATCACAAAAAGAGGCAACATGTTTGGTTCCAGCAAACTATGTTGTAGCAAGTGAACAAATTGAACTAACAAACGGTAAATCGGTAATTGATATACCAGTTAAGGGAACAGCATTGAAGGTCTCTGATAACGATGGCAAAACAGTTGTTTCTGGAACTCAATTTGCATTGGAGATAGATAAATCGTCAGGAGTTATAACATCATACAAAGTTAAGGGCGATGAAATCTTAAAAGATGGTTATGGACCACGTCCTAACTATTGGAGAGCTCCAACCGATAATGACTATGGAATGAAACTTCAAAAACGAGCTCGCGTATGGCAAGCAGCATCAGTTGCACCTCGTGTAGCCGATAACTATACAGTAAGCAACCAAAACGGAGTAGTAACAGTTAAATTCTCACAAGCAATGGTCGATAGCGTTGCACAAGACATAGAGTACAATATCTATCCTTCAGGCTATATGGCAATGACTGTTAATACAATAACCGAGAATGATATGCCAATGATGCCACGTGCAGGAATAAGAATGCAACTTAACGGAGATTATGACAATGTAACTTACTATGGACGTGGAGAGTGGGAGAACTACCAAGACCGCAAGACCGCATCGTTTGTAGGTGTTTATAAAACCGAAGCAGAGGATATGTACACTCCTTATGTTCGTCCTCAAGAGAACGGACACCGTACAGATGTTCGCTACTTTACATTAACCAACGATAAGGGTAATGGAATAATGGTTACTGCTCAAGAAGATTTAATACAATTCAATGCTCTAAAAAACACAATAGAGGATTATGAAGCAGGCGACAGAGGTGGAGATACAGGCTCGTTAGACCCTGCGAAAAAGACTATTAACTATAAACATCAAAACGATATAACACCACGCAATTTAGTAGATTGTTGCGTTGATTATAAGATGATGGGAGTAGGAGGTAACAATAGTTGGGGAGGATGGCCCGAAGCACAATATTTATGCTATCCCAACGGACAAGTTGAATCATTCACATACATCATAGCACCTGTCTTTAAATAGACCAATTAGGCTAATTAGACCTATTGGACCAATTAGATAAAATAACTGATTTTAAAAATATGAAAACCTTAAAATTTATTCTACCTGCACTATTACTGTTGGCATCGTGTGCAAAACAAAACTATGTGTCGTATGTTAATCCGTTTGTAGGAACAGGAGGACACGGGCATGTATATCCAGGAGCAGTAGCACCATATCCTATGATTCAAGCAAGTCCTGACACTCGTATGTATCAATGGGATGCCTGTGCAGGATATCATTACTCAGATACAACAATCAACGGATTTTCGCATAACCATTTAAGTGGAACAGGATGTGGAGATTATGGCGATATCCTAATTATGCCTATGATAGGAACTCCTGAAAAATTGGATAAAGAGGGAGAAAAATCGCAAGAGATGCCATATTGCTCAAAATTCTCTCATAAAAATGAGTCTGCCGAGCCGGGATACTACTCTGTGATGTTGGATAAACATTCAATATTTACAGAGATTACGGCAACACCACGTGCAGCGATATATCGTTTTACATTCCCTGAGAGTGATAGTGCAACAATTCTATTGGATATGGATTACAGCCTATCAGTATTTGGCGATCAACGTAACGATATTCTCGACTTGAAAGTTGTTGGCGATAATGCAATTTGTGGTAGCAAACAGACAAAAGGATGGGCATGGGAACAAGCAATAAGTTTTTATGCCGAGACATCACAGCCATTTACCTATACAATAGTAAAAGATACTGTAACAAGAGAGGGAGTTGAGAAACCTCGTCTAAAAGCACTGCTTAATTTCAAGGCAAAAAAGAATACTCCAATATATTTTAAAATAGCTCTATCGGGAGTTGATACTGACGGAGCAAAGAAAAACCTGTTGGCAGAAATTCCGGGATTTGATTTTGAGGCAACACGCAAGGCCACAAAAGCTGAGTGGAATAAAGTTTTAAGTAGAGTGAATATTCAAACTAAAAATGAAGCAGACAAAGGAATATTCTACACAGCTATGTACCGAACATCGTTGTGTCCAAATTTAGCATCTGATGTTGATGGACGTTATTTGGGAATGGATCACACAGCACGTACATCTGAACGCCCCATGTACACAATCTTCTCTTTATGGGATACGTTCCGTGCATATCACCCAATGATGACAATCATTGATCCTGAACGCAACTCTGATTTCGTAAACACATTGGTTGAGAAATACAAAGAGGGAGGATTGTTGCCTATGTGGGAGTTGGCATCAAACTATACTGGAACAATGATTGGTTACCACGCAGTCTCTGTAATTACCGATGCGTATATTAAAGGATACAGAGACTTTGATGTAGATGCTGCATTCGAAGGCTGTTTGAAATCATCAAATGGAGATACATCAAATATAATAGTACCTCGTGCATTTATACCATATATTCAACCCGAATCAAAAAAATACAAAGATGCTTTGGGTTATGTACCATGCGATAAAGAGGGTGAGTCTGTGGCAAAAGCATTGGAATATGCTTATGACGATTGGTGTATATC
>JAZONU010000302.1:0-6260 GCA_045654605.1 Candidatus Caccoplasma sp.
TATGAGATACGCATCTATTAGCATACGCTTTACAATTATTTTTATTCTTTGTTTTTTCTGCTTTAACTCCTATGCTCAATACCGAGAGGATGAGTTAGGCAATGGTTTGATGTGCAGAACCATTGAGATGCCTGATGATTATGAGGGCAAAGTTGTTTGTACGCTTATAAAAAGGGAGGCTACTCAAAAGAGTGATAAGGCTGTGCTTTATGTTCACGGTTTTAATGACTACTTTTTTCAAACCGAAATGGCAGACCGTTTTAACAAAGAGGGTTACAACTTTTATGCTATTGATTTGAGAAAATATGGGCGTTCGCTTCTTCAACACCAAAAGAGATGTAATGCAAAATCTATTGAAGAGTATTTTGCTGATATTGATAGTGCCGTAAATATTATCCGTAGCGAGGATAATAATACTATTATACTTATGGGACACTCAACAGGAGGTCTTACCACCTCATTATATTGCCACTCAAAAGGGGATGACTGCCCTGTTGATGCCTTAATTTTAAATAGTCCGTTTTTTAAATTTAATATGAGTGGGATATATAAGAACTTTCTTATTCCTATAGTTGCTACTTTTGCCCCTATTTTACGTTCGAGAGAGATTTCGCAAGGCTCCTCAACTGCTTACGCTGAAAGTTTATTAAAGGAGTATCATGGAGAATGGGTATATGATACCAACAAAAAGTTAATGTTATCTCCTAATGTTACAACCGATTGGATTTCTGCAATACATAAGGCTCAAAAAAAGGTCAAAAAGGGTTTAGATATTAAGATTCCTGTTTTAGCCATGTACTCTGACAACAGCGTTAACGAAGAGGTTTGGTGCGAGAGTGTTATGCACGGAGATGCTGTATTAAATGTTAAAGATATAGCTAAATTCTCGGAGAGATTAGGATGTAATGTTGAGAAGAAAGAGATTATTGGCGGCATGCACGATCTTTTATGCTCTCAACCCGAGGTAAGAGAGAGTGCATATAGGTATATCTTTTACTTCTTAATGAAGAATTAGAAATTAGGAATTTTGCAAGTAAGTGAGTGTAATACCAAACTTGTTGGAGTATTACCGAGCGTGAGCAAAATCAAGAAACGCATGTTTCTTAATTAGGAATTTTAAGGCCTTTAATACTCATAATAGCAAATTTACCAATTAATACGAAACGCTCATATCGGTTGGCACTGCTATATAGTAAACTGCTCGTCCCTTATTCTCATCGTCGAGTGATGAGATATCATCTTGACGCACATTACATATTGTTACTACACTCTTCTGTGGGGCATACTCTGTAAGATATGATACTATACCTCGATGAAAATCAGAGTGATAGTTTCCTTGTATATGTAAAAAATGTTTGGCTTCGTTCTTTGCAATATTCCACGCCATTGTTGCATCTTTTATTGCCTGTGCTTGTGCCATAAACTCTGCGTTTGATACATTTTTTGATAAGAGTTGCATCATAGAAAACATTGAGTTCTCTTCGTCTGCAACAAATGTTATAGGTAGTGGTGGAAGGTATGTTTTTGCCTCCGCCGATAGTGAGTCTAAATATTGTAATCCTCTATTCTTCACCACATTTGCATATCTACGAGGCACGTTTGTTGCAACGAAAGGGATTTTATTCTCTTTTGCAAAGTATAGGTATGGGTAGTAATCGGTTGAGTAGTTAGGCCATAGTCGTGCCTCCTCTTCAAAACGATCGTAATTTATTAAGCCACACATATACTCATCCATTATCAGTTGATTGTCAGCCTCAAACATTTCGGCTCCCATTGCGAGATTTTCTCTATGCTTTTCGTAGAGCGAACGTGCTATCTCAAACTCTAACCAATGTACTATTGCACAGTTGTGAATTTCGCCCAATAGTACTACGTTGTAGGTTGATATCTTCTTTATTAGGGTTTCATATCCTATCTCTTTTCCTTCTGCATCAAATATGGTATAAGCTTTTTTATAATCTTTTTGTGCATACACTGACACAGCAAAAAGCACAGCAAAAAATATTAAGCAAACTCTTTTCATTCTTCTACTTTTTATATTCTCCAATGTATAATAATATTGCTCTCTCGGGATGTAGATATTGATTAAATGCTTGTTGTAAGGTTTCAGGGGTTATCTCTGAAAGTACCTCTTCATACTTATCAAAATCCAAAAGATCCTCTCCGTTTTTTAGAAGGGTCAACAAACTACTCTTCCACTCTGCTACTGCTTGTTCGTTAAGTACCTGGCGTTTGGTAACTATGAACGATCGCTTCATTGTTTGTAACTCCTCCTCGCTTATTGGAGAACTCTTTAGTGATTGCACGATTGAAGAGAGTAACTCTTCGGCATACGCCATATTGTGATTATCAACTGCTGCCATAAAATCAAAATAGAATGTTTGTTGTGGCATTCCATTATATACCAATCCAACGTATGGCGAATATGCTATATTCTCACGTTCGCGAAATACTTTTAGGAAACGGTCTTGTAATAGGTCTCTCATCAATTTTAGAGTGAGAGAGCTTTTCAACGATGGGGTGTAGTTTCCTGCCAATATGTAATCGAACTCTGTTTGTTGAGGATTATCACTCTCAAATGCTTCGCTATAATATGTAGCAGGCAACTCGTATGGTTGCGATTGATATTTGTATGAGTTGTGCATTGTTCGCATATCGGCAAATGCCGGCACTATCAACTCTGTCATTTTATCGGTATTGAAACATCCTGTGAGTAAGATTATTGTGCCTTCAGGGTTTGAGAATAGCTTAGTGTAGTAGTCGGCTATTGAATCAAGGTTAAGACTCTCCAAATCCTCCACCCTTCTTGCTCTTATACTCTTATGGGAGGTATTTCCCAATATGTAATCCATTCGGTTTACCAATATTCGTGTTGCATCTCGCTTCATCATCTTCTGAAGTAGTGTCTCCTCTCCAAACGACTCAATCTCATCGGCTTTTACTTCCTCAAAATCAGAGTAGCAACGCTCTGGGCGATGAATCTTCTCATACACGAGATTAAACATCTCTCCAGCTTTTGATGTTGGAGACGATGCTAATAGTTCGTGCCAATGTGGCGATATTCCTGTATTTATCGCCATTGAGTTTTGCATCATATAGGTTGTGATGGTATCGTATGGCACAGCCTCTATGACTCCCATCTCCATATATCCTGCTGTTGAATCATATTTATATAGCTCTTCGTCTGAAAGGTCTGATACTCCTCCTCTTGCAAAGAGTGTTAACTGCACTCTATCAGAGCCATCTTGCGTAGGACGCAATAGTATTCGCAATCCGTTTTTGAGATTTATTTCTGAAAGTGATATATTATCATAGTAGTATGTTGACTCAATATCTTCAGGGTTAAATGGTTTTGTAACCTTTAAACACTCTGGTGTAGAGACAACCTTCTCCTCTACACTCTCTTTAGAGGTATATATAAAGGGGCATGCTTGAATGGTTGCTCCTCGCTTCCAAGCATCATCAATATCTTTTACCGTAATACTCTCCTCTTTGCCATCTTTATTTGTGTATGCAACCAAAAGAGTTTCGTTTTTATAGTCAATCCAACGTTTTAGCATCCACTTCAATTGACGTGCTTCAGTTGTCAAAATTTTCTCAACCAAACGTTCCATTTCTGCTTCAGTCTGAATATATCTGTCGCCAGATATTATATAGTCAGCAAAGTCATCGCACCACATTGCCGATGGCAATGCTCCATCTGCAATATTTAGCGAGTGTAACATACTTCGTTTAACGTCTGCCATCTCATCGGGAGTAAATCCATGATGCCAAACGTAGTGTAACTCTGACACTAACTCAGAGATTTGTTGTAGTAACTCCTCTCTACTATTTCCAGAGAACGAGAATACTAAATGTTTTTTGTCAGCAAGATACCACGAATCCGATACGTTTACCTTCATGCCTCGTGCAGAGAATCTGTTTGATAAGGCTCTTACCAATAGGTTATCTAACTCGCGACGATATACTGTCTCTAATGTCTTTCCGACAATAGATTTGTGTGGAATTATAAGTTCTAACTTTGACTTGTTCATCAAAGAGTCTCTAACCTCTTTTAATTGTGTGCCTTTCGGGTAGGTTAAAGAATATAGTTCATACCCTTCGGGTGTGTGCGAAGGTATGGGTGAGAATATCTTCTCAATTTTTTGTTTTACATCTGTTGTATCAACCATTCCAACCACAACTACCGATGCTAATTGTGGTGTGTACCAATGGTTATAAAAATTTTTGAGTCTCTTATTATCAACTCTCCTTATATCTTTCTCTCTTCCAAGAGGTATATGGTCGGCAAAGCAACCATCTCCTATTTTTAATGAATAGAAGTTATCATCAAGTTGGTAACCGCGTAACTCCTCTAATATCACGCCCCTCTCTTTTTTTATCCTCTCACTATCAAAGGTAATGCCACACAACCAATCACGAAGAGCAATTAATGACATTTCAATTGCAGAGTCTTGTTGATTATCAACAGGAACTGTTATTGCATATATTGTTCTGTCGTATCCTGTATAGGCATTTATATCGCGACCAAACTTCATACCCACACTCTCCCAATACTCAATCATTTGTCGTTCGGGGAAGTTTTCGGTTCCCAAAAAGGCAGCATGTTCAAGGAAGTGAGCCACCCCCTTCTCTTTGCTACTCTCTTGCACCGAACCCAAACGCATGACCAATCTCATTTCAACACTATTTCCAGGATGATTATTGGGGCGTATCATATAGTGCAATCCATTATCGAGCCATCCCTCTACGGTATTAGAAGGAAGCTCAATCGGCATCTTATCAGACACCGATTGAGCATAAATGGTCTGCACTAAAAGAGTGAGTACAAATAGCGATATTGTTCGCAGTTGTTTCATTTTTTAATATAGTTTCTTATTTTGCAGCGTTCATTGTGTAAGTTACCTCAACATTTTGGTAACCGTATGAGTTATACATATCAAATGGGAAGACAAATTTGAATGTTCCATTTTCAAAGTCGTATGATGCAGAAGGCTCTACCCAATCAGATGGCTCATTTTCAAAGTAGTCTTCTGAAATAGTACTTAACATTAGATATTCTTTAGGATCCATTGATGCTCCATACTCAAACAACTCACCTAATGTGTACTCTATCATTTGGCCATCCTCATCAATTACCACAACATCGTCAGATTTTGTTTGAAGTTTGTTCCACAATGAGAAGTTATATTCAAATGGTACTGAATTAATCATATCGCCCCAAGAATCTTCGACCTCTTGAACAAATGTTATCTCACCATTCTCAATAGCTATGTTATCAAGTGTCATTTCAAATGTCTCTGTTGCTGCAATCATAAATTTGTCATCGTACGCAGGAGTATATCCTGCAGCAGCCATTACTGCAATTGAATATGGGTAGTAGTACCAACCCTCATATACATCCTCTGTTGTGTTTTTACGCAACATTTCAAACATAAAATCATCCATTCCCATTGGGTTTGAAATCATTTTCAAAACAGGTTTCTCTGGTGTTGCATTCTCACTCAATGTAATAACTGACTCTGATGTAAATGTACGAGACTCTTCTCCATTATTGAAGTAGTCTTTATCATCACCTTCAACATAAGGGAACGATACTTTTACTGAACAAGATACTTTTCCTAACATTCGATATAGGTCAATTCCAAGATTCTCTTTATATCCTGCAATCATATTTTTTTGCTCCTCTGTTAATTCAGGCATTGTTGATGCTGGGCGAACTTTGATTGTCCAAGGATTGCTCAAAACAATTTTATCATTGTTTGATGATGCTATTACCAATTCAACTGATTGTTCTGCTATTAATGAGTTTCGATTGTTTGAGTATATTTTTATCTCTGCTGTTTTTTCATTTGCAGGTATCTCAATAATGTTGTTCTCAAGACGAAGTATATCTCCTTCGTTTCCTTTCAACTCAAAATTGATTATTGTTGGCTCTTCAACATAATACGACAACAATACATTTAACACAATGGGTTCTGTTGCATCCTCTGCAATTGTAGTTGCCCCACTTGTTGAACCATTAACGCTTAACTGAACATAGTTTGTCATTTTGTCTTTGTCATCATCACCTACACATGAGGTCAATGCTACTATTGGCAAAGCAGCCAATAAGAATAAAAGATTTTTTAGTTTCATAATAAATTTATTTTAAGTTAGTATTTATGTTATTATCTGTTTATAGGCCATCCTTCGTTTTGCGATACAGCCTCATTGTATCGATACTCAGAAGCAGGAATTGGGAACGTCCACTTATAACT
>JAZONU010000303.1:0-2905 GCA_045654605.1 Candidatus Caccoplasma sp.
TACCTGAAAAAGAGAACGCCTCAACAGAGGAGCTATCTGAGACTGACACATTGTCAGCCGAAGTAGCCTCTTTGACCGAAAAAGTAGAGCAATTAACAAAAGAGAAGCTACTGCTTATGGCAGATTTCGATAACTATCGTAAGCGTACCATAAAAGAGAAGGCAGATTTAATAAAATCGGGAGGAGAAGAGTGCTTGAAAAACCTATTGCCAATTGTTGATGATTTTGAAAGAAGTTTACAAGCCCTAAATACCGCAACCGATGTTCAAGCATTGGTAGAAGGAGTAAATCTTATATACAATAAGTTTAAAGGCTATCTTGCTCAAAATGGAGTAAAAGAGATTGAAGCAGTTAATACTCCTTTCAATACAGAGTATCACGAAGCAGTAACAACTTTCCCGGTAGAAGATCCCGAGAAGAAAGGTAAAGTAATAGATTGTGTTCAAAAAGGATACACTATGAATGATAAAGTAATACGTTTCTCAAAGGTAGTAGTTGGTGAATAAAGAAAATAACCATGGCTGAAAAAAGAGATTACTATGAGGTGTTGGAGGTCTCAAAAAACGCAACACCTGAAGAGATAAAAAAAGCATATCGTAAAAAAGCAATACAATATCACCCAGATAAAAATCCTGGTGATAAAGAGGCTGAAGAGAAATTTAAAGAGGCAGCTGAGGCATACGAAGTATTAAGTGATGCCCAAAAGAAAGCACGTTACGATCAATACGGACATGCAGGTATGGGTGGAGCAGGAGGCTTTGGCGGAGGCTTCGGAGGCGGAATGAGTATGGAAGATATCTTCTCTCAATTCGGCGATATCTTTGGAGGACACTTCGGAGGCTTTGGTGGTTTTGGAGGCTTTGGCGGAGGAGGTTCTCGTAAAAGAACAAATAGAGGAACTGATTTAAGAGTTAAGGTAAAACTTACTTTAAAAGAGATAGCCACAGGCGTAGAAAAAAAGATAAAGGTAAAAAAATATGTAGCCTGTGAATATTGTAAAGGAACAGGAGCAGAAAATGGTACAGCCTATACAACATGTAGTAACTGTAACGGAAGTGGAGTTGTAACACGAGTACAACAAACCTTCTTGGGAGCAATGCAATCAACAACAACATGTCCAACTTGTGGAGGAGAGGGAAAAACAATAACAAAAAAATGCCCACATTGCAATGGTGAAGGAATACAAAAAGAGGATGAGGTAATAACACTAAACATCCCTGTAGGAGTAATGGACGGAATGCAGCTCTCTATGAGTGGAAAAGGAAATGCTGCGCGAAGAGGAGGAGTAGCCGGAGATTTGTTAATATTAATAGAAGAGGAAGAACATCCAGATTTATTAAGAGATGAACACGATTTGATATATAATGCACTTCTCGATTTCCCAACAGCTGCATTAGGAGGTAATATTGAAATACCTACAATAGACGGAAAGGTAAAAGTAAAAATAGAGCCAGGAACACAACCTGGAAAAGTTTTACGCTTAAGAGGAAAAGGATTACCATCTGTAAATCGTTATGGAGTAGGAGACTTATTGGTAAATATATCGGTGTATGTTCCTGAAAACTTAAATTCTGAGGAACGTAAGGCGATAGAAAAATATCGCGAAGCACAAAATTTTATGCCAACTAAATCTATAAAGGATAGAATATTTTCAAAGATACGTCGTATGTTTGAGTAATATTGATTATAAGAGGTCATCTACATCCTAACTTGGAGTATGGTTATAGGTTAAAAAAATAGGGGCGATTGTTTTTACAATCGCCCCTATTTTTTTTGTAGAGTTATATATAAACTAGCTTAATTTCTTCTGATTCTTGTAAGTTTGCTACCTCTACGTCCGAGAGGGAGTTTGGGGAACATCTTCCTAAAGCGGATAAGTGCGTATGTAATGTTTTTGCCCCCTGCAACAACAAGGCATACAGAGGCAATAATACATGCTAAACCAACGCAGTCGCGAGGGGTAAGAACTTCTCCAAACACTGTAATACCAAAGAATATAGCAGTAGCAGGTTCAAGAACTCCCAATATTGCCGTTGGAGTTGACCCAATCTCTTGAATAGCTGTAGTGGTACAAATCAGAGATATGGCAGTGGGAAATAGAGCAAGAGAAATTATACTAAACCACATATACCAATGATTTGGTAATAAAATACCATCTCCAAAAAATAGAGAACGGAAGGCAAATAACCCCCATCCAAATAGTAATACATAGAACGTAACCTTAATGGTAGCCATATTCTCTAATCCCACTCGGTTGATACCTACTATATATATAGCGTAAGCTAATGCAGAGCCTAATACCAATAATGTTCCTGCAAGACTTAGAGTATGACCTTCGCCACCTTCATATAGTAGTCCAATACCAATAAGAGCCATAACAATGCAAAGTACTGTTTGTAAAGTAAGTTTCTCTTTAAAGAAGAGAGTCATAATTGCAGCCACCATAACGGGATATACAAAGAGTAGGGTGGAGGCAATACCTGCATCCATATAGTTATAACTCATATACAGAGTAAGTGATGATGCAGCAAATAGAATACCCATAATAAACAGAGGAAGTATCTGTCTGCGTTCAATTTTGAAACTTCTTCTACGCCATTTAAGCATAACCGCTAAAATAGGAATAGCAAACAGGTATCTGAAGAAAAGAACAGAATCTGCATCCATTCCATCTTTATATAGAGGTAGGGTAAAAAGCGGGTTCATTCCGTAAGTTGCCGCAGATATAGCCCCTAAAAAGTATCCTTTAACCTTGTTGTTCATATAATGAATATAAGCAGCACAAATTTACATAAAAACATTGCTTGTTATAACACTCTTTACAAAAATATTTTTACAACAAATAAACTCTACAATATAGAGTATAAAAAATGCAAGTTCTTAAGAAAAACTTCTTAAAAACTTG
>JAZONU010000304.1:0-2142 GCA_045654605.1 Candidatus Caccoplasma sp.
GTTTTTAAAAATCCACATAATGTCAGAAATTATATTAAAAATTGCCTTAATCGTTCAAAAACCATAAATTAAATACTCCAATAAAGTCAAAATATTATTATCTTTGCTTGTCGTTTAATATGACTACTCTTCTATGAAAAGAAAAGATTGGATAAAACAACTATTTATAACAACAATAATACTTCTATTGCTGGTATTTTACGTCTCTCCTGTTTCTGCACAAAAACAATTTACGGTAGTTCTTGATGCCGGACATGGGGGAAAAGACCCTGGAGCTGTTGGCCAAAAGATAAAAGAGAAAGACATTAATCTTGAAATAATACTAAAATTGGGAGAACTAATAAAAAAGAATCATCCTGATGTTAAAGTTGTATATACTCGTTCAAAGGATGTTTTTGTTGAATTAGTTAGAAGGTCCAAAATAGCGACAGAAAATAAAGCAGATCTTTTCATTTCTGTGCATACAAATGCTGCAAAATCTAAAACAGCCAAAGGTACAGAGACCTATGTCTTGGGATTGTCAAGAACAGATGAAAACTTGGAAATAGTTAAACGTGAGAACTCAGTAATGCTTTTAGAGGATGATTATACTACAAGATATGAGGGATTTGATCCTAAATCAGCAGAGTCTTACATAATGTTCTCTTTTGGACATGAAAAATTTTTAGAACAAAGTATAAACTTGGCGGCATCTGTTCAGGAACAATTTAAAAAAAATAATAATAGAGAAGATAGAGGGGTTAGACAAGGAGAGTTTTGGGTATTAAGATCTACAAATATGCCAAGTATCCTTGTTGAAGTTGGGTATATATCAAATAGGGAAGAGGAAAATTTTCTTGCTCAATCATCGTCTCGTCAAAAATTAGCAGAATCAATATACAATGCATTCTCTGATTATAAAGCTGATTGGACTCGAAAGCAACATGGAAATTTTGTTACTTCGGAATCTCAAAAAGAGGAGCCTAAGAAGCAGAATCCCAAAAAAGAGAGTCCTAAGAAAGCTAAAGAGGAGAATTTAATACAAAATAATTCAGGAGAAGATTATAGAATTCAAATTATGGCAACAGACAAAAAATACGATGCAACTTCGCCTATATTCAAAGGATTGTCACAAATAAGAAGCTATGAGGAGAATAAACTATATAAATATACTTATGGTAGTTTTAAAACAAGAAAAGAGGCATTAGAGGAATTACCTGCGATACAAAAACTATTCAAGGGTGCCTTTGTTGTTCGTTTTATAGATAATAAGAAACAATAAAATTGTATAAATATGGGTAAGTTTTTTAGAAAAGAGGTAAAGGTTGCTATAACTGTAATAATATGTGCAGCACTATTAGTGTTTGGAATCAATTATTTAAAAGGAAAAAATCTTTTTACACCCACAAATTATTATGTTATATCATGTGATAACGTGTCAGGTTTGATGCTCTCTGCACCTGTAAATATTGAGGGATTTAAAGTTGGATTGGTGCGAGATATGATATACGATACAAATACTGGTAAAATAAATGTAGAAATAGAAATAGAAGACAATATAAAGTTACCTAAAGGAACTACTGCTGAACTGACAAAAGATTTGTTAGGAACAGCAACAATATCTCTATATTTAGATAAAACTTCTAATGAGTATCATACCTCTGGCGATATGCTACCAACCAAAGTCTCAACAAGCCTTATGAGCTCTGTAGAGGAAGAGATTGTTCCTCAGGTAACAAATATGCTACCTAAATTAGATAGTATATTATCGGGTATAAATGAAATTGTGTATAATCCAGCGTTGACACAATCTGTTAATAGTATTGATGATATTGTAGCAGATATTCAAACTTTTTCAACTCAATTGTCTTTGTTGATGCAGACAAAAGTACCATCTGTATTATCTAATATAGATACTGTATCAAATAACTTAAAAGGACTAACAGCTCAATTAAACAATATGGAGATTTCTCAAATAGTTTCAACTATTGACTCAACATTGGCTAATATTAAAGATATAACAGAGAAAGTAACAGATAAGAATGGTACAATAGGAATGTTGCTCAATGATAATGAGATGTATGATGGCATAGTAAAAGCATTAAAAAGTGCCGATTCATTGTTGATAGATTTACGAGAGAATCCAAAGCGTTATGTGCAATT
>JAZONU010000305.1:0-3026 GCA_045654605.1 Candidatus Caccoplasma sp.
GCTATATAAGTTCAACGAGCGTGCAAATGTTATAGTAGCGGCACGCTATAACTCTGTCTGCGAATTATATGTTTCGTATTATCCTTCAAAAACAATCTCCAAATACGATTCCAATGGTAATGAAATTGAATGGGCACACTATAACTCTGACGGAGAATTGGTTAGGAAATTTATATACAAATACGATTCAAAAGGTAATAAAATTGAATCTGCACACTATAACTATGACGGGGAATTAGTTGGGAAAGAAACCTACAGATACGATTCAAAAGGTAATAAAATTGAAGAGGCAAACTATAACTCCGATGGGAAATTGGTAAATAGATGGATACACAAATACGATTCAAAAGGTAATAAAATTGAATATGCACGCTATAACTCTGACGGAGAATTGGAAGATAAAGAAACCTACAAATACGACAGAAGAGGTAATGAAATTGAATCTGCATCCTATACCTCTGGCGGGGAATTG
Organism: Candidatus Caccoplasma sp.; assembly: GCA_045654605.1. Lineage (GTDB taxonomy): Bacteria > Bacteroidota > Bacteroidia > Bacteroidales > G3-4614 > Caccoplasma_A. Next base: position 473 of record JAZONU010000305.1, read on the forward strand.
GAAAATAGATGGATATACAAATACGACAGAAAAGGGAATATAATTGAATGGGCAGAATATAACTATTACGGAGAATTGTATCGTAAAACCATGTACAAATACGATTCAAACGGAAATCAAATTGAATCTGCATACTATACCTCGAACGGAGAATTGTGGATGAAAGAAACCTGCAAATACGACTCAATGGGTAATTTAATAGAGTTTAAAGAGTATGAGGGTGCAATTATAACTCCTAAATATTTAACCGAATATAAGATAGTTTATCGTAAATAGTTATCAGCAAGTAGGGACGGAGTTGGACAGAAAGCATTTTAAAGTAACGTAAGTTATAATTAACTAAATGTCGATACTATTTGCTAAAGGCAAATACTTTTAAACTCCTCCCCTGATTTAGGGGAGGTGGCTGTAAGTCGGAGGGGTAATATTTATTACTATGTAATTACCTTAAAATGCCGATGAAAAGAATATCTTGAGTAAGTAGGGATACATACAAGGTACAAATTAACATTTAGTTAATCCAACGGAATAATTAAATTCGGCTTAATATATCCTCTTTATCCTTTTGCTATTATCGTAGTCTCAGGCATTTATGAAACATTGCTAATGTAGGGCACAATTTATAATTTGTGTGTTCATAGGTAGCTAATGGACAAATAGCTGCATGTACATAAACATATTCGTTGCAAAGCTGACATATATGATATCCATGAGTTATGCACATATACTTATTGTACTTAAAATTGCAATATCCCTTAATAGGATTCTCTAACTCGCAATATCCGTTATTATGATGATGTGGAGGTGTAGTATAATAATGTTTGTTGCAATACTCTTCCTCTACTGCAGGACACCAATGACAGCCTGATAACATACAGCTTATTACTATAATGAGTGTAGCTATTAAACCTCTATGTTTATATCGATTAATAGATGTTTTCTCCATAATAGATAATTTTTAACGCCTTCAAATTTATTAAGGCACTTTATCCCCGTTTACTTCTTATCTCTTGATAATGTTAATTTCATCTGCGAAGTTATTCCCTAAAATGTGCTTCTACAAATCCTTCTCTGTCCTTTAACGGCAAGTGAATATTTAGCATAAAATTCCTCATTATAGCAATGCAATACAAAAAAATGAGCATCATTGAGATGCTCATTTTATCATATTTATATAAATCCTTTTTTTTAGAATGTTGGCATTGGCCAGTGTGGGTCAATTGAGATGCGATGTTTAAACTCTCCTGTTCCGGGAATTCTATATTTCTCAATTGTTTGAGGACCACAACTTGCATTACCAACACCACGTTGCATATAGTCTATATGAAGGATAATGTTCTCTCCTCTTGCCTCTGGCAACTCCCAAACGTGTTGTAGTTTAGATAGCTCCATATCGGTAAAGTATAGTGCCGAGAAGGCTGCTCGACCGGTTACATTTATCTCAATTCCGTGATCATCGTCATCAGTTAGAGATAGGTAACGAAGGTCTTCGCGGTTACCCATAGTTTGAGGACGCATATAGTTCTCTTCCATTTCCTCTACTGTTGTCTTGTGATTTACAAGATATGCTCCTGTTTTACGGTCAACATAGTTTTCCCAAGGACCTCTTGCATAGTACTCAATGTTGTGTTTGTTTCCTGCAACAACGGCAGATAATCCCATACGACGTAGATTTTCTGTTAATGGACGATATGTGATATCCATTATAATATGTCCGTTTGCAAAAATCTCATAGTCGATTGTGTAGTTACATTTTGTTATTGAACTTACGGTTGCCGATACAAGCATGCTCTTCTTATCCTTTGCTAATTTGTAGCTGAAAGATTCTGTAACAAGTGTATCAACCTCTTTGTATCCGTCGTTCTCAATAAAACGGTGGCTGTCAAATCGTGGACCTTCGCCTGTTGGGAACATCTCTTCGTGTATATCTCCATTGTGATATTTCAATGATGTTATAAAGGTTGTATTCTTATCGAAGGTAACCTCCATATCGTGTCCTTTAATTACCAAAGTTGAACCATTGTCTTTAAAAGAGATTTTATCAACTATATACTCTCTTACAACATTTGTTCTGATTGCTCCCTCTCTTGCAATGAATTGCTCTGTTGCAAATGGGTGCTCAATACCCCATGTCGTTTTGCGTTTTGAGTATAGGTCAACCATAACTGTATATTCAGCATCAGGGTCTGTCATCATATTTACTCCGTATGGTATCTCTATCTCTACAATCTCTCCCGGTTTGCAATCGGGACAAGCAACCATGCTTCGTCGAATGGGTCGTTCAATTTTCTTTCCATCGCAATACATAGTCCAAACTAAATAGAAGTCTTTAAGGTTTGTATCGTGGAATTTGTTTTTAAGTTTAACCCTCTGAGTTTTGGGGTCAAAATCGAAGAAATCAACCGATTGATAAGCCTTTGTAACCTCTTTAAGTTTTGCTGTCTCTTCACGTTCTGCTGTAACTATACCGTTGCAACAGAAGTTTCCTTGGTGAGGGCCGGGGAAGTCATACCCTGTCGCAAGTTGGCGGATGCCTTGTTTCAAAAGTTGTGGG
>JAZONU010000306.1:0-2267 GCA_045654605.1 Candidatus Caccoplasma sp.
TGTTTAATTCTCATGCAGAATATTTTCATGATTCTATTCACCTAAACGATAAAGGGGCTCAAGTTTATACAGATATGTTCTTTGATTACCTAAAACCATATTTGAAACAATTAAAATATTAAAAATAGATATTATTTTTTAATAGCGTGAAGTATTCATTGATGCTTAGTGAAACAATATACAGGAAGGCTCTGATGCAACTATTGCGAATATTGCTATTATTCTTATCAAACAAACTGATTATTTGATTAAAAAATACTTTGAGTTCATTAAGCAAGATTTCCTTGAAAATGATGGCATTAAAGAGGAGATGACTCGAGAACGCTTAAAGTGGAGAAGCGAGCATAAAACTTCGTAATAGCTCTCCCTTAAATCCTTTTAGACCTTTCAGCCCTTTTAGCCTTTCTATTTATTAACGACAACCTCTAATAACTAAAAACTAACAACTAACAACTATAGTTTAGTTACGATAAGTAAAATTTGTGCAATTTATACTTACTTTATGTAGTATTTATTGCACATTTTTTACTATCTTCGCAAATTGAATTAAATATATCGATATGCAAGAGAAAAAAACTAACGGTAAAAGTGCTATTTTGTTGATGCACTGTCCCGACCAACCGGGTATTATTGCCGTTATGACAGAATTTATTACAAAAAACGGAGGTAATATTCTTTACCTTGACCAATATGTTGATCGCACCAACAAAATATTTTTTATGCGATTAGAGTGGGATTTGGAAAACTTCATTATCCCTCAAGATAAAATAGAGGAGTTCTTTGGTACTTTATACGGCCAAAAATATAATATGAACTTTACTCTTTATTTCAGCGACCAAAAACCCAAAATGGCAATTTTTGTTTCAAAAATGTCGCACTGTATTTACGACCTTTTGGCTCGTTATGCAGCAGGGGAGTGGGATGTTGAAATTCCTATTATTGTAAGTAATCATCCCGATATGGAGGTTGTTGCTAAACAATTTGGCATTGAATATGCTTATTTCCCAATAACTAAAGAGAACAAAGCTGAACAAGAGGCTAAAGAGATTGCTTTGCTTAATGAGAAGGGCGTTACTTTTATTGTTCTTGCTCGTTACATGCAAATTCTTTCGCCCGAGTTTATCGATTTGTATCCTAACAAGATTATTAACATTCACCACTCATTCCTTCCTGCTTTCGTAGGTGCGAAACCTTATCACGCAGCGTTTGAACGTGGCGTTAAATTGATTGGTGCTACAAGTCACTATGTTACAAGCGACTTAGATGCCGGTCCAATCATTGAGCAAGATATTTCTCGTATATCTCACAAGGATACTATTGATAACCTAATTGGTAAGGGTAGAGATTTGGAGAAGATTGTTCTTTCTCGTGCCGTTGCAAAACATATTGACAGAAAGATTCTTGTTTACAAAAACAAAACTATTGTTTTTAACTAAGATAAACATAAATGAAGGTTGTTATAATTAAATACAATGCAGGCAATATATTTTCGGTATATTGTGCCTTAAAAAGGGTTGGCATTGATGCTATTATAACAGACGATAAAGATATTATCAGAAGTGCCGATAAGGTTATATTCCCCGGTGTTGGCGAGGCTGCTTCGACAATGAAGTACCTTAAAGAGCATGGGCTTGATGAGGTGATTAAAAACCTTAAACAACCTGTTTTGGGAATATGTATTGGTATGCAGCTGATGTGTAGCCACTCGGAGGAGGGCAACGTTGATTGTTTGGGTATTTTTGATGTAGAGGTTAAGAGGTTTGTACCTCAATGCCATGCAGACAAAGTTCCTCACATGGGATGGAACAGCATTACAAATATTGACAACTCTGTTTTTAACTGCAACGTTAATAATGAGTTTGTTTATTTTGTTCATAGCTATTACGTTCCTATGTGCAACGAAACTGTTGGGAGTTGCAACTATATTCAACCATTTAGTGCGGTACTGAAGAAAGATAACTTTTACGCTACTCAATTTCATATTGAGAAGAGCGGTAGCGTAGGAGAGATGATTTTAAAAGGATTTTTAGATTTATAACAATGATTGAGCTTATTCCTGCCATTGATATTATTGACGGTAAATGTGTGAGATTATCGCAAGGCGATTACGCACAAAAGACTGTTTACTCGTCGCAACCCGAAGAGATGGCAAAGCTTTTTGAGGGGTGTGGTGTTAAACGATTGCACGTTGTTGATTTAGATGGAGCAAAGAGTAAGCATATTGTAAATTATAAAGTTCTTGAACGTATTGCCACTCAAACCAACTT
>JAZONU010000307.1:0-1808 GCA_045654605.1 Candidatus Caccoplasma sp.
TTAAATCTATCTTTTTACAAGCCTCTCTGCAAAGAGGTATTTAGCAAAGGTAAACCTTAAAAAGGTGAATTCAAAACTTTTTTGAATAAAATTTTATGTTCAATTTTTAAAAAAAGTAAAACATAAAAAATCTAATCAAAATTTATAAAATAGTATCATAAATATCTCTCTTTATAATTTTAATTTATACCTTTGTATTTCAAGTGGCGTAGAGTGCTTAAATATGAATTTCTTTCAGAGGCATCGATAGCAAAAAAGATATTATGAATAACTATTTTTAATAACAACCATAAAAATTAAACGATTATGAGACTTATTATTCAACCCGATTACGAGAACGTATCACGTTGGGCAGCAAACTATGTTGCATCTCGTATTAACGCATTTAATCCAACAGCAGAGAAACCATTTATTTTGGGATTACCAACAGGGTCATCTCCTCTTGGTATGTACAAAGCTCTTATAGAGTTGAACAAAAAAGGAGTGGTATCTTTTAAAAATGTAATCACTTTTAATATGGATGAATATATAGGTCTTCCAAAAGAGCATCCACAAAGTTATCATTCATTTATGTGGAATAATTTCTTTAACCACATTGATATCAACCCGGAGAATGTAAATATTCTTAATGGAAATGCAGAAGATCCAGAGGCTGAGTGCAAAGCATACGAAGAGAAAATAGCTAAATTGGGAGGAATTGATTTGTTCTTAGGAGGTATCGGACCTGATGGACACATTGCATTTAACGAGCCAGGTTCATCATTGACATCTCGCACAAGAATTAAAACTCTTACAACAGACACAATCATTGCTAACTCTCGTTTCTTTGAGAACGATGTAAACAAAGTGCCTAAAACAGCATTAACTGTAGGAGTTGGAACAATTATGTCTGCAAAAAGTGTTTTAATCATTGTGAACGGACACAACAAAGCTCGTGCTCTTAAACATGGGGTAGAGGGTAGCGTATCACAAATGTGGACAATCAGTGCATTGCAACAACACGAAAAGAGTATAATCGTTTGTGACGAAGATGCAACAGCTGAAATAACAGTTGGCACATACAAATACTTTAAAGATATTGAGAAAGATAACTTAAATCCTGATTCATTATTGTAATAACAGACGAATAGGAGTTAGTTTAATTCTAATTGATGAAGAAAAAAATCTTAATTACAGGAGCTGGCGGATTTATAGGCAGTTATTTAGTAGAAGAGGCCCTTAAACGAGGTTTTGAAGTTTATGCAGGAGTACGAGCTTCAACAAATCTCGAATATTTGCAAGATGAAAGAATAAATCTAATAACTCTAAACTTTGCAGATAAGGAGCAACTTACAAATGAGATAACTGAATTTGTTAAGGCAAACGGCAAATGGGACTACATAGTACATAATATGGGAATAACAAAGACGTTAGACCATTTTATGTTTGACAAGGTAAACTATGTTTGTTTGAAAACATTTGTAGATGCCCTTATTGCGACCGGTAATATCCCTGAAAAATTTGTATATATGAGTAGCTTGAGTGCTTGGAGATCAGACACAAAAGAGCTCTATTACATTAATGATAGGGAACATCCTTATCCTTCATCGGCATACGGAAGAAGTAAATTCAGAGGAGAACTCTATTTACGTTCATTAAAAGGATTTCCGTTTGTGGCAATGCGACCAACAGGAGTATATGGCCCAAGGGAGAAGGACTATTTTGAGATGATAAAACTCATCAAAAAAGGGTTAGACATTACGGTAGGTTACGAACAACAATATCTTACATTTATATATGTAAAAGATTTGGTAAAAGCAGTATTCCTC
>JAZONU010000308.1:0-1259 GCA_045654605.1 Candidatus Caccoplasma sp.
GTTTGTGGGGAGCCCCATTAAAGGCTATATCTGCATTTGCTCCACCAATGAGAACACAAACATTCAATATGATATCTCAAACCGAAGAGGTGGTATTTGATGATTATGATAAGGCAAAAGCCTATGCAAAGGAACATAATAAGCCAATGTTTGTTGATTTTACAGGACACGGATGTGTTAACTGTCGTAAAATGGAGGCTTCGGTATTCCTTGATGAAAAAGTTAAGAGTATTTTGGATAAGGAGTATGTTAGAGTTGTTCTGTATGTAGATGATAAAACAGATTTATCAGAGCCTATGACCGTAGAGGAAAATGGACGAGAGGTTACATTAAAAACCAAAGGAGATAAATGGAGTTATTTTCAGCGATATAAATTTGGTGCAAATGCCCAGCCATATTATGTTCTTTTATCTCCCGAAGGTAAACCATTGGCATTTCCGTACGGATATGATGAAAACGTAGAAAATTTTGTTGAGTTTTTGAATAAAGGAGTAGATAATCTTGACAAATAAGAGAACATTTGATTTCTATAAAATTCAAAATAGTTTCAAAAAATAGAATTAAAAATATTACTCCTAAATTTTGGTGGTTACGATTAATACACTATATTTGTGTAGTTATTCGGTAAATTATGTCAGAAAACAGAAAAGCTAATATTGTTGAGAGGTTACGCAATAGCGTGGAGCTATTGAAAGAGAATTACCGTCAAGCAATTGAAGCAAAAGCTTTTGCAGAGGCTCAAGTGGAGACCTTAAAGGCAGAGATTGAGGAGCTAAAGAAGGAGATGGCTCAATCTAAATCTCAACTAAATGACGTAAAGAATGAACAACAAAGACTAATCGCAGCTCGAGGGTTTGTCGCTGAAGAGGGTGACATAAAGAGTGCCCGATTGAGAGTAAATAGGTTAGTGCGGGAAATAGACAAATGCATCTTATTACTTAACGAATAGTTTTGGATGCTATGGAAGAAACATTACGTATAACAATAACAATTGCAGGGAAACGATTCTCTTTAACAGTTCCTCGAAAGGATGAAGAGATATATCGTAAGGCGGCAGATCAATTAAGTAAAAAAATTGATGAGTATGCACGTCGTTCTCCCGAAGCAGAAGAATCGTATATAGTAGCACAGGCGGCATTTTATATGTCGTTACGTCTTCAAGTATTGAACGAGGCACATTCGCAAGATATGAAGGCGATAGCTGAAATATGTGAAGAGGTGGAAAGTAAATTGCCTTCTCACGAATAGTAAAAAACATA
>JAZONU010000309.1:0-1762 GCA_045654605.1 Candidatus Caccoplasma sp.
ACAATAAATTTTAAGAAAATGAAAGTATATCAGTCCAACGAAATCAAAAACATTGCTTTAATTGGTAGTAAAGGCTCGGGTAAAACTACACTTGCAGAGAGTATGCTCTTTGAGTGTGGTGTAATTAAACGAAGAGGTACAGTTGATGGCCAAAACACAGTTTCAGACTATTTCCCCGTAGAGCACGAGTATGGATACTCTGTATTCCCTACTGTATTTTACGCTGAATTTAACGGCAAGAAATTAAATGTAATTGATTGCCCAGGTTCGGATGACTTCGTTGGCGGTGCTATAAATGCTCTAACAGTTACAGATACTGGTGTTATTGTTATAGACTCTCAATATGGTGTTGAAGTGGGTACTCAAAACATCTTCAGATATGCCGACAAATTGAAAAAACCAATCCTTTTTGCCATGAACCAATTAGATGGAGAAAAGGCAGACTTTGACAATAGCATTGAACAACTAAAAGAGACTTTCGGTAATAAGGTTACTATTGTTCAATATCCTATTAATGCAGGTCCTTCGTTTAATGCAATGATTGACGTGCTTTTGATGAAGATGTATAAATGGAAACCAGAAGGTGGTGTTCCTGAAATATCTGAAATTCCTGCAGAAGAGATGGAACGTGCAAGCGAACTTCATCAACAATTGGTTGAGGCCGCTGCCGAAAATGACGAATCTCTTATGGATAAATTCTTTGAGCAAGGTAGCTTGACAGAGGATGAGATGAGAGAAGGTATCAGAAAAGGTCTTGTTACTCGCGACATTTTCCCTGTATTCTGTGTAAGTGCACTTAAAGATATGGGTGTTAGACGTATGATGGAATTTTTGGGTAATGTTGTTCCTTTTGTTACCGACATGCCTGCTCCTACAAATGACGAGGGTGAAGAGGTAAAAATTGACGCTGATGCTCCAGCCAGTGTATATTGCTTTAAAACAACTGTTGAACCACACATCGGAGAGGTTACTTACTTTAAAGTTATGCAAGGTACTCTCTCAGAAGGTGATGACTTAACAAATACAAACAGAGGATCAAAAGAACGTTTGGCTCAATTATTCTGTGCATGCGGACAAATTAGAACTAAAGTTGATAAACTTGTTGCCGGAGATATTGGTGCAACAGTAAAACTTAAAGATGTAAGAACAGGAAATACTCTTAATGCCAAAGGTGCAGAGAATACTTTTGCTAAATTAGTCAAGTATCCTGAACCTAAATTCCAAAGAGCAATCAAACCTGTTGTTGAAGCTGACGCTGAGAAATTGAGTGAGATTTTGACTCGTATGCACGAAGAAGACCCAACATGGTTGGTTGAGCAATCAAAAGAGCTAAAACAAACTATTGTATATGGACAAGGCGAGTTCCACTTAAGAACTTTGAAATGGAGAATTGAGAATAACGATAAAGTGAATATTGAATTCAACGAACCAAAAATTCCATACAGAGAGACAATTACAAAAGCTGCACGCGCAGACTATCGCCACAAAAAACAATCAGGAGGTGCTGGTCAATTTGGTGAGGTTCACCTAATTATTGAACCATATTATGATGGTATGCCTGTTCCTGAAACATACAAATTCAATGGTCAAGAGTACAAAATGAACATTAGAGATACTCAAACAGTAGAACTTGAATGGGGAGGAAAACTTGTTGTTAACAACTGTATTGTTGGTGGTGCTATTGATGCTCGTTTCATTCCTGCAATTGTAAAAGGTTTGATGGATAGAATGGAGCAAGGTCCTTTGACTGGTTCATACGCTC
>JAZONU010000310.1:0-3814 GCA_045654605.1 Candidatus Caccoplasma sp.
GCTGCAATCTTTGCAGGAGACCTCTTTAGAATGTACTCTAAATATTGCGAAACCAAAGGTTGGAGATTAGAGGTGTCAAGCGTAAGTGAAGGTTCAAGTGGTGGATTTAAAGAGATTATCTGCTCTGTATCAGGAGAAAAAGTTTACGGAACACTTAAATATGAATCAGGAGTACACCGTGTGCAACGTGTACCTGTAACCGAAACACAAGGACGTGTTCACACATCTGCGGCATCAGTAGCAGTATTGCCGGAAGCTGAGCAATTTGATGTTGAAATTAACGAAGGCGAAATCAAATGGGATACATTCCGTTCAGGTGGAGCAGGAGGACAGAACGTAAACAAAGTTGAATCAGGAGTACGTTTGCGTTATATGTGGAAAAATCCCAACACAGGCGAAACAGAAGAGATTTTGATTGAGTGTACTGAAACACGTGACCAACCTAAAAATAAAGAGAGAGCATTGGCTCGTTTGCGTACATTCATCTACGACAAAGAACACCAAAAATATATCGACGATATATCAAGCAAACGTAAAACAATGGTATCAACAGGAGACCGTTCGGCAAAAATACGTACCTATAACTATCCACAAGGACGTATAACCGACCATCGTATAAACTATACCATTTATAACCTTTCAGCATTTATGGACGGCGACATTCAAGATTGTATCGATAACCTAATGATTGCTGAAAATGCAGAGAGATTAAAAGAGAGTGAACTTTAATTAATTAGTAATTAGCAATTAGTAATGAGTAATTAGTTTTAGTAATTGTCTTATAATTTCTAATTTCTAATTCCTAATTCCTAATTGTTGCAAAGCAACTATAAATATGACACGTAAAGAACTTTTTGAGAACATTAAGCGTAAACGCTCATTTTTGTGCGTAGGTCTTGATACAGACATCAAAAAAATACCTCAACACCTATTGTCAGAGGAGGAGCCTATATTTGCGTTTAACAAAGCAATCATTGATGCAACAGCACAATATTGTGTGGCATACAAACCAAATCTTGCATTTTACGAAAGCTTGGGAGTAGATGGATGGATAGCATTTGAAAAAACAGTAAAATACATCCAAACAAACTATCCTGATATGTTTATCATTGCCGATGCAAAACGTGGCGATATCGGTAACACATCAGAAATGTATGCACGTTCATTCTTTGATCATTTAAACATAGACTCTGTAACTGTTGCACCTTATATGGGTGAGGATAGTGTAAAACCATTCTTGGGATACGAAGGCAAATGGGTAATCCTACTTGCTTTGACATCAAACAAAGGTTCACATGACTTCCAAATGATTAAAGATACAGAGGGAGAGCAACTATTTGAGCGAGTAATGCGTACAGCACAAACATGGGCAACACCAGATGAGATGATGTTCGTTGTTGGAGCGACACAAGGCGAGCGTTTTACAGACGTACGTAAAGTAGCACCCAAATCATTCCTATTGGTTCCCGGAGTTGGAGCACAAGGAGGAAGCCTTCAAGACGTATGTAAATACGGAATGATTGAAGATTGTGGACTATTGGTAAACTCATCTCGTGGAGTAATCTACGTATCAAAAGGCGAGGATTTTGCCGAGGCAGCAGCAAAAGCAGCCGAAGAGGTACAAAAAGAGATGGAAGCAATTTTGAAAGAGAGAGGAATCGTATAATACTAAAACTCTTTTTAATATTGAAATCCAGAATATTTTTATTAACTTCGCACTCATATAATTGAAACTATAACCAAATTAAAATAAAAAACTATGCAAACAATCGACAATTACAATTTTGCAGGTAAAAAAGCAATCGTTCGTGTTGACTTTAATGTACCTCTTGATGAGAATGGAAAAGTAACTGACGATACTCGTATCCGCGGTGCACTTCCTACACTTAAAAAAATCCTTGCTGACGGTGGTTCATTAATCATCATGTCACACATGGGTAAACCAAAAGGAAAAGTAAACGCTAAATTCTCTTTAGGACAAATCAAAGATGTAGTAGCTGAGAAATTAGGTGTTGAGGTACAATTTGCACCTGACTGTGCTAAAGCAGCAGAGGCAGCAGCAGCTCTTAAACCAGGAGAAGTTCTATTGCTTGAGAACCTTCGTTTCTATCCAGAAGAGGAGGGAAAACCTGTAGGAATAGATAAAGAAGATCCTGCATACGCTGAGGCAAAAGAGGCAATGAAAGCAAGCCAAAAAGAGTTTGCTAAAACACTTGCAAGCTACGCTGATGCATATGTAAACGACGCTTTCGGAACAGCACACCGTAAACACGCTTCAACAGCTGTTATCGCTGACTACTTTGATGCAGATAACAAAATGTTGGGTTACCTAATGGAGAAAGAGGTAAACGCTGTTGAGAACGTACTTAACAATATCAAACGTCCTTTCACTGCAATCATGGGAGGATCGAAAGTATCTACAAAAATCGGTATCATCGAGAACTTGATGGACAAAGTAGATAACCTAATCCTTTGTGGTGGTATGACATATACATTTGCTAAAGCAATGGGTGGAGAAGTAGGTGTTTCAATGTGTGAGACAGACAAGCTTGACCTTGCTCTAAACATCATGGCTAAAGCAAAAGAAAAAGGAGTAAACCTTGTACTTGGAACAGACTGCGTATGTGCTGACTCATTCAGCAACGATGCAAACACTCAAATCGTTCCTGTTGGAGCAATTCCTGAAGGATGGGAAGGTCTTGATGCAGGTCCAGAAACTCGTGTATTGTTCGCAAACGCAATCAAAGATGCAAAAACAATCCTTTGGAACGGTCCTGCCGGAGTATTCGAGTTCGACAACTTTACAGCAGGTTCACGTGCAATAGCTGACGCAATCGTAGAGGCAACAGAGAACGGAGCATTCTCACTTGTAGGTGGTGGTGACTCAGTTGCTTGTGTAAACAAATTCGGTTTGGCAGACAAAGTATCTTACGTATCAACAGGTGGTGGTGCTTTGTTAGAGGCTATTGAGGGTAAGGTATTGCCAGGTATAAAAGCAATTAAAGGCTAGTAAAAAGTTGCAAGCTGGCTAATTTTAGTCCTTTGTTTGATTTTTTAATACTCATTTAGGAAACTAAACTCCGCTTAAAAAATCTGCACAAAAACCTAAACTTATCTCAGCTATCAAACTTTTTAATATATGAAGAGGTCGGGTCAAAAGTAATTGATCCGGCCTCTCTATTTCTCTAACAACTAAAAGCTAAAAACTAACAACTGTTTTTATACGTTTGTATGCTCCCGTCGTTTTCTCCACCAAGTTAGTTGTATCTAAACCTTTCTAATAAAGCTAAAAGATAAAGCGGAAGTTTTTTTAGACTTCCGCTTATTTTGTTTCTCTAATATTTGATGACTAAAAGTTAACAATTAAACTATAGCAAACATAGTAACCTTAGTTATCCTATTTATCTTAGTTATCTTAGAATTGTTTGCCAAAATATTTGATTAAACGTTTGAAAATAATTAAGGAGTATCAGCTGATACTCCTTTTTTACTCACATAATAACTAACAGCCCCTTTAGGCTTTTTAGCCATTTAAGGCATTATTCAAACTGCTTTTCAATATAATCTAATAACTCACCATCTATTTTTATAGGACCTTGCATGCATGATTTTAAACCATGTTCTTTTAATTCTGAACGAAGAAGTTTGTAAGAGACTTTCTTCTTTATAAACTTCATCCTAAAGAATTTTGACCCATTATTATAGTGCTTATCAAACTCTTTGGTTTCAAATTCTTTATCATTAAAACATTCATTTACTTCAAGATTAATCTTTTCTATATCCATTTTATGAGTGATTCTCATATCGGAAGCAG
>JAZONU010000311.1:0-1729 GCA_045654605.1 Candidatus Caccoplasma sp.
TTCATCAAATGTAGCTACGCCATAACGTTCAGGATCGTTTACCCAATATCCAAATATTGTTGCTTCGCCATTCTCTGCCTTTACCACAGCTTTTTTTAGCATAGAAGAGAATCCTTGTCCATAAAAGATATTATCACCTAAGACCATACAAGCAGCATCGTCGCCAATAAACTCTTCACCAATTATAAAAGCTTGTGCTAATCCATCGGGCGAAGGCTGCTCAGCATAACTGAATTTTACTCCAAATTGAGAACCATCTCCTAATAGACGTTCAAATCCTGGTAAATCTGTTGGTGTTGATATTATTAATATTTCACGAATTCCTGCCAACATCAATACCGATATAGGATAGTATATCATTGGTTTGTCGTAGATGGGAAGCATCTGCTTTGATACACCCTTTGTTATAGGATATAACCTTGTCCCCGATCCACCTGCTAATACAATTCCTTTCATGGTCTTTTTATTTTGACTATTATTTGATTATCTATCTTTATACATCTGTTCGTAATACTTTTGATAGTCGCCACTTGCAACCTCTTGAACCCACGCTTGATTCTCTAAGTTCCAACGTATAGTCTTCTCGATTCCTTCTGTAAATGGTGTCTCAGGATACCATCCTAACTCTCGCGCTGTTTTGGATGGGTCTATGGCATATCGCATATCATGCCCTAAACGGTCTCCTACATAGGTTATCAAATCATAATTTATCATCTCAACTGGCACTTTTAATGCTGAACGATATGAGGGTTCCTCCTGCATTAATCGTGCTATTGTGTCAATTGTTAGTTTTACGATATTTATATTTGTCTCCTCGTTAAATCCGCCTATATTATATACCTCTCCCTCTCGTCCGTTGTTTAGAACCATATCTATTGCTTTTGCATGGTCTTCAACATACAACCAATCTCTTACATTCTCGCCCCTACCATATACTGGTAATTTTTTGCCTTCAAGAATATTTTTGATGATTAATGGTATTAATTTCTCTGGGAAGTGATATGGACCATAATTATTTGAGCAACGAGTTATATTTATAGGCATTTTATAGGTTTCACTATATGCTCGAACTATTAAATCAGCTCCTGTTTTTGAAGCTGAATATGGCGAACGAGGATCTAATGGAGTCTCTTCAGTAAAAAACTCTTTTCCGTATGTTTTGAGATTTTCACGACCTTTTACTACCTGTTTTACCTGTTCATCAGTTATTGTTAATGGTTCGGGAGAATCAAAATCTTTTGTTAGAGAACCATATACCTCATCTGTTGATACTTGTAAATATTTTTTTCCTTGTTTATATGTTGGATATCCCTTTGAGTCTTTACCTGTTGTCCATGCTTGTTTGGCACACTCCAACATGTTTTGTGTACCGAGTATGTTGGTTTCTAAAAATAGTTGAGGATTGGTAATACTTCTATCAACATGCGACTCTGCCGCAAAGTTTACCACATAATCTATATCGTGCTTCGAAAATATCTCCGACACCTTCTCTTTATCGCATATATCTCCTAAAACGAATTCAACTCGGCTATCTTCTATCTCCTCTTTTATTGTACCTAAATTTCCTGCATATGTTAGTTTATCAAGAATAACAATATATATATCATCATATTTAGATAACATATACTTTACAAAATTTGCTCCTATGAAGCCTGCAGCTCCTGTTACAAGATATTTCTTCATATAAATAGATATATTCATTGCGAAGTTAATAATTATTTTTTTAAAT
>JAZONU010000312.1:0-4305 GCA_045654605.1 Candidatus Caccoplasma sp.
AACACAAAACCCAATTGAACAAGAGGGTACATATCCATTGCCCGAAGCACAGGTTGACCGTTTTATGTTAAAGGTTATAATTGGTTACCCACAAAAAGAGGAGGAAAAACAAATTATACGTCAAAACATATCAGGAGAAAAAATTGAATTAAAACCTGTAATAAAACCTTCTGAAATAGTTGAGGCTCGTGATATAGTTCGCAAAGTATATATTGACGAAAAAATAGAACGCTATATTGTAGATATCGTATTTGCAACTCGTTTCCCCAATGATTACGATCTGAATGAGTTGAAAGGTATGATTTCGTTTGGAGCATCACCTCGTGCATCAATTAATTTGGCATTGGCAGCCCGTTCTTATGCCTTCTTGAAACGAAGAGGATATGTAATACCTGAGGATATCAGAGCTGTGTGTCATGATGTACTTCGTCATCGTATTGGTTTAAGTTACGAAGCTGAAGCAAATAATATTACCGCAGAAGAGGTAATAAGTGAAATTCTTAATAAAGTAGAGGTTCCTTAAAACCTTTCTACAGATGGAGACTACCGAACTATTAAAAAAAGTCCGTCAAATAGAGATTAAAAGTAGGGGATTATCTCGTAATATCTTTGCGGGACAATATCACTCTGCTTTTAAAGGACGAGGTATGGTATTTTCGGAAGTTCGAGAATATCAATATGGGGATGATGTAAGGGATATTGATTGGAATGTAACTGCACGTCATAATAAACCCTATGTAAAGGTATTTGAGGAAGAGAGAGAGCTTACGGTGATTTTACTTATTGATGTTTCGGCAAGTAGAAATTTTGGTGCAGTAGGAGGCTCTAAAAAAGAGATGATAACTGAGATTGCTGCAACATTGGCGTTCTCAACAATACAAAACAATGATAAGATTGGAGTTATTTTCTTTTCTGATAAAATAGAAAAATTTATTCCCCCTAAAAAAGGTAAAAAACACGTACTCTACATAATTAGAGAGTTGATTGAGTTTAAACCACAAAACCAAGATACTAACATATCTATGGCTCTGGAGTATGCTACAAATGCAATTAAGAAACGCTGTACCATATTTATGATGAGTGATTTTGTAGATGCTAAAGATTATCAAAAAGCATTGACAATTGCTAATAACAGACACGATCTTGTTGCTTTGCAGATATTTGATAGGCGAGAAGCTGAATTACCAAATGTAGGCCTAATTAAATTGAAAGACTCTGAAAGAGGTAATGAGGTTTGGATAGATACATCATCTCGTAAAGTTCGTGATAAATATGCACAATGGTGGATAGAAAGTCAGCAAAAGATGCAAACTGCTGCATTAAAAAGCGGAGTAGATATAACATCTATCTCAACGGATGATGATTATGTTCGTTCTCTATTAACCCTTTTTAAAAGAAGATAAGATATAAATATGAATATCAAGATAATACAGTCAACTGTAAAGCTGTTTTTGATAATTGTTTTGTTGTTTGCAACACAAAAAGTTGCTGCAAACAATGTTATAATGTATACAAAAATGGACTCTTCGGCTATTTGGATAGGAGAAGAGACCTCTATAAAATTGGAGGTTGTTCAAGATAAAGATGCCACAGTGAACATTGTGATACCTGAAAAGACTTGGACTCCTGAGGTAGAGGTAAAAAGAGTTAGCAAAGCAGATACTGTAAATATTAAAAATAACAGAATTCAAATCAATAGAGAGATTATAATCACATCTTTTGATTCAGGATTTCATGCTATGCCTCCAATTGTGTCAATATTAGGGAATGATACTTTTGCAACAGACCCGTTATTCTTAAAGGTTGTGCCTCCCTTTGTTGATCAAGCAAAACTTGAAATAAAGGATATAAATGATACTTTAAGGCAACCTCGCTTTGTTATATTTGATTATATTCCTTGGTATGCATGGGTTATATTAGCAGTTTTAATTTTAGTAGGTATAGGTATATACATATACTTTAAACATTTCAGACATAAGGTTAAAGTGGTTAAAGAATTTGTTCCTAAAATACCGCCACACATAAAAGCTATTGAGGCATTGCGTGGTTTGAAAGAAGAGAAGTTGTGGCAGGCAGGACAAGAGAAAGAGTATTTTACTCGATTAATAGATATACTTCGTGAATATATCGATTCAAGATTCTCGATAAATGCTATGGAGATGACATCTTCTGAAATATTAAATTCTTTGCGAAAAAACAAAGAGAGTAAATTGGTTGAAGCTAACATAAGAAAAATATTGGAAGTTGCCGACTATGTTAAGTTTGCAAAGATGCATCCATTGCCAGAAGATAATGAAATGGCAATGAGAAATGCAATAGATTTTGTAGAGTTGACAATTCCTCAAGAGGAGAATATTAACAAAGAAGAAAAAAAGTAGAATTATGATATTTGCAAATCCTGCATATTTATGGTTGTTGTTGCTGATTGTACCGCTTATAGTTTGGTATATTACAAAACAGCGAAAGTCGGATGCCTCGATAGAAATATCATCAACAGCACCCTTTGATAAACTGCCACGAAGTTATAAGTATTATTTGCGACATGTGTGCTTTGCATTAAGGGTTTTAGCATTATCTGCATTGGTTATAGCGATAGCCAGACCTCAATTAAAAGATAGTTGGATAGATAAGACAACTGAAGGTGTGGATATTGTTATGGCAGTAGATATATCAACATCAATGTTGGCAAGAGACTTTTCTCCGAATAGGGTTGAGGCTGCAAAGGATGTTGCAACACAATTTATTGCTGGACGTGAAAA
Source organism: Candidatus Caccoplasma sp. (assembly GCA_045654605.1). Lineage (GTDB taxonomy): Bacteria > Bacteroidota > Bacteroidia > Bacteroidales > G3-4614 > Caccoplasma_A. Next base: position 2,760 of record JAZONU010000312.1, read on the forward strand.
CGATAATATAGGATTTGTTGTATTTGCCAGCGAGAGTTTTACAATGTGTCCAATGACTACAGATCACTCTGTACTAATGAATTTACTATCTAATGTTGAGTGTGGAATGCTTTTAGATGGTACAGCGATAGGAGAGGGGTTGGCAACAGCTATCAATGGAATTAAAAATGGCCCATCTAAATCAAAAACAATAATATTAATAACAGATGGAACAAATAACGGCGGAGAAATAACTCCAATAAATGCAGCAGAAATAGCATCAAACCTTGGTATAAGAGTGCATGTTATTGGTGTTGGAACAAATGGAATGGCTCAATTCCCTGTACCCATGCCTCATGGAATAGTATATCAGACAGTTCCTGTTGAATTTGATGAGGCAACACTTCGCCAAATTGCTCAAAAGACAGGAGGAGAATATTTTAGAGCAACAGATAAGAATGTGTTAAAAGATATATTCTCTGAGATTGATAAATTAGAAAAGACAAAGTTGTCAGTGTCGCAATTAAATCAAAGAGAAGACATCTTTGTCCCTTGGGCATTATTAGCAATGCTATTACTTTGTATTGATATAATATTAAGAAATACGGTATTGAAAAATATACCATAATATTTAAGTGTCATGTTTAGATTTGCAAACCCTCAAAATTTATATATACTCATCGCAGTGTTGGCTGTGTGGGTTATATTCATATACGGAGAGTATAATCGCAGAAAAAGACTTGACAGGTTTGGTTTAAGATCGGTTATAGAGCCTCTTATGCCTGAAGTATCGAAGTATCGACCAAGATTAAAGTTCTTTCTGCAACAATTAGTATTAATATTATTGGTATTTGTTCTTGCTCGTCCACAAAAAGGATCAAAAGTTGATACAATAATAAAAGATAGCGTAGAGATAGAAATTGCACTTGATGTTTCAAATTCGATGAATGCAACAGATGTTCTACCTTCTCGATTAGAAAAGGCAAAAATGATTTTGTCGAAACTTGTTGGTGAGCTTGAAAATGATAAAATTGGATTGATTGTTTTTGCTGGTGAAGCATATACTCAAGTCCCAATAACAACAGATCTTTCATCAGCAAAGATGATTATATCAAGTATTAAAACCGATATTGTTCCATCGCAAGGAACCTCTATTGCAAATGCAATTGATATGGCATCAAATTCATTTACTCAAGATGAAAATACTGACAAAGCAATAATCCTTATAACTGATGCCGAGGATCATGAAGAAAATGCTATCTCTGCTGCCAAATTAGCAGTTCAACAAAATAGGAAAGTTCATGTGATAGGAGTAGGTTCAACAGAGGGAGGGGCAATTCCTCTTAATAATTCTGGTAGATATCTGAAAGATAGGGAAGGTAATGTTGTAATTACCCGATTGAATGAGAGTTTAGGTAAAGAGATAGCAAGTGCAGGTAATGGAATATATGTTACGGCAAATAATACAAATAATGCTTTGAAAACAATTGTTTCTGAGGTCAAAAAGATGAAGGGTTCAGAAAATGAAGAAAAAATATATTCAGAATATGATGAGCAATACAGAATA
>JAZONU010000313.1:0-1893 GCA_045654605.1 Candidatus Caccoplasma sp.
CAATAAAATTTAAACAGATTCTTATTCGGGGTGCAAAATTAGTCAAAAAATAGGAATCTATATCACACTTACCGATAAATTACTTACCTTTGCACAAATAAAAAATAGCAACAAAATAGAAAAGCAATGAATTTACCCGACGATTTTAGTAAAAACATGCAACAATTACTTGGCTCTGAATATGACGATTTTGAGCAAGCCTTTGATGCACCATTACCAACATCAATAAGGGTGAATCCATACAAAACCAATCTCACTCCATTGCTCGAGCAAGTAGGGTGGAGCAGTAACGGATACTATTTATCACAGCGGATACCCTTTACATTCGACCCCCTATTTCACGCAGGAAGCTATTATGTACAAGAGGCATCCTCTATGTTTGTAGAGCAAATCCTAAAAGCTGTTGTAACCAAGCCAATTAGGTTGCTCGACCTCTGTGCAGCACCAGGAGGCAAAACCACATTAGCCCTATCTGCATTGCCACAAGGCAGTTTTGTAGTAGCAAACGAGTATGTACCACAGAGGGCACAAATATTATCAGAAAACATAATAAAATGGGGAGTACCCAATACCATAGTAACCAATAATACCCCGGCTGATTACGGAAAACTTCGCCATACCTTTGATATAATAATTGTCGATGCCCCATGCTCGGGAGAAGGCATGTTTCGAAAAGACGAAGAGGCACTAACACAATGGAGTACCGATAACGTAAATCTTTGTGTAGATAGACAAAAAGAGATACTATCGTCGGTATGGCCCTCGCTAAAACCCGGAGGAGTATTGATATACAGCACCTGCACATACAACACAGCCGAAAATGAAGATATAGCACAATATCTAAAAGAAGAGTTCTCTGCCGAACCATTACCGCAAATACCAACAGAGTTGCAATGGGGAGTAACCCGAGAATTTAAAGGCGACACACCCTTCTACCGCTTTATGCCACACAAAGCAAAAGGTGAGGGATTTTCAGTAACAGCCGTACAAAAACCGCAAGGAGATTATATCCCTCTTAAAGCAGGAAAAACAAAGATAAAAACCGTACTTCTGCCAAACAATCTAAAACCACTATTGAAGGACCCCTCAAAGTATGAATATGCAGTGATAAAAGACAAGCTTGTAGCACTCTCTGCCGACTGCAAAGAGATGATGCAGCTAATGGAAAAATTCAATATCCTACATACAGGAATAGAGGTAGCCGTAACAGACAAAGGGAAAGACTATATACCGCATCACGCCCTATCACAATCAATAGAATTAAACCTTGATGCAATACAAAAAATCGAGGTCGATTACAAAGGAGCAATCTCATATCTCCGTCGCGAAGCAATACCCCTCTCAGAACAGCAACGAGGTATAGCACTCATAACCTATCGTAATACTCCGTTAGGGTGGGTAAAATGTGTAGGAAACAGAGCCAACAACCTCTATCCGCAAGAGTGGCGAATTAGAAGCGAACGCACTCCCGACGAAATACCCTCTATATTTTAATTAGAAATTAGGAATTAGGAATGTTTTTTTTAATTTATAATTCCTAATTGTTACGAAGCAACGAACTAATTCCTAATTGGCACAAAGTGCCGTACTAATTCCTAATTTTAAAAAATATTTTCCTAAAATCTTTTGCTAAAAAAATAATAGCAATTATATTTGTAAAGAATAAGATATAGTTGTCTGACAACAAAAAACTAACAACAAACAACAAAAAAAATGATAGTTTGCTCGGTTAAAGATTTAGAGAAATATACAGCTCTAAACAAAAATTTCGCAAAAGTAATAGCGTATTTGAAAAGTAACGACATCTCAACTTTGCCACTTGGTAGAACCGATGTATGTGGCGATGAAATATTTATCTCATCGCAAGAGTTTGAAGGAAAAACCAAAGATGTA
>JAZONU010000314.1:0-1294 GCA_045654605.1 Candidatus Caccoplasma sp.
GTAGATGCTGCTGTAGGTGGTAAAACAGGCATAAACTTTGAAGGTTTAAAAAATGAAATAGGGGCTTTTAAACAACCATCGGCAGTTCTTATTGATACTCGTTTTTTTAAAACACTATCGAAGGAACATCTTTTATCTGGGTATGCCGAGATGCTTAAACATGGTCTTATAAGTAACCCTGACACATATAATAAGCTACTGTCGTTTGATATATGCAATCCCGACTATGAACAGCTATTGTACTTATTAGAAGAATCGGTATCTGTTAAGGAACAGATAGTTGAACAAGATCCTCTTGAAAAAGGAATTCGCAAATATTTGAATTTAGGACATACGAGTGGACACGCAATAGAGAGCCTTGCTTTAAAACGTAATACTCCGGTACAACACGGCTATGCCGTTGCATGGGGATTGGTTTGTGAGGTTATATTGTCATATATGAAATTTGGTTTTTCACAAGCAGAGATACATCGCCTTGTTGATTATGTAAAGGTAAACTATGGAGTCTTCCCAATTGGATGTAAAGATTATCCGTATCTCTACGAAAAGATAACCCATGATAAGAAGAACGAGTCAGGAAGAATAAACTACACTTTGCTAAAAGCTGTTGGAGAGGTTGAAATAAACGTATCGGTAACCAAAGAGGAGATTGAATCGTCGTTTGATCTTTATCGCGATTTATTCGGATTGTAAACCTTATGATAGAGAAGAGTAATGCTGTAATACTTCATGTAACTAAACATAATGATACTACCCTGATAGTAAATGCCTATACCGAAAAGTATGGCAGGGTGGCATATCTCTTTGTTATAGGCAAAAGCAAAGTTTCTCGAATGAAGCGGATGTTACTCTCTCCTCTTTCTATTGTAACCATTGAGTGTGATTATAGAGCAAAAGAGAGTTTGCAGAAGATTAGAAATATAGAGCCTCTTGTATTACAACAGTTACAATTCGATGTAGTAAAAGGAACGGTGGCTCTCTTTCTGTCAGAATTTTTAATGAAAGTAATACGCGAGCCGGAGCCATATCCTAAATTCTTTAAGTTTTTAACAGACACCATTTCGTTATATAATCTAATGGAGGAGGGGAAAGCAAATTTTCATCTTTGTTTTCTATTTAATCTTTCATCGTTTTTAGGATTTTACCCCGATACAGGAAGCTATCAAAAAGGGGCATATTTCGATATGTTAAATGGGGAGTTTGTACCTTCCAGACCAACGCATAATCATATACTTATGCCCTCTGATGCAGAGAAATTCATACTGCTTTCCAGAATGAATTTCAGTAATTTGCA
>JAZONU010000315.1:0-1086 GCA_045654605.1 Candidatus Caccoplasma sp.
CGGGGGCAACTACTCGGTATCTGGTTACTCCTGAGTCGGAAATTAGCGTAGATACATTTTTGCTGTATACGGTTGATGCCTCTTTGGGATCGGCAAAAGATTTTATTACCTCTTTGTTGTCTTTTCCACAACCAACCATAACCATTACTACAAGAGATAGAATAGCTACAGTTAACAGTTTATTAACTTGAAGAGTTGTTTTCGTTTTCATCGTGTTATGCCCTGATTTACGAAAATCTTTTACTCAATTTTTCTCTTGAAGAACCAGAACTCGTTAAATGATATTCCTACTGAGAACATCACTCCGTTTTCAACAAGGGTTGCATTTGGAACCAACTTTCTGTTGTAGTACTGTGCAGAGACATTTATTAACGATTTATCTTTAAGAATAGGCAATCCGATACCAATTGTTGCTCCTATCTCTCTCAAATCGTGACCTTTTACTTTTTGATATGATTTTTCATAGTATACTCCTCCTCGGTATTTTATTCTGTCGGAATATTTTGTTGAGTATACGGCATTTCGGTACTCTGCTCCAAGCGATATACGATAACGGTCGTTAAGATTTCCCTTTAACATATCTTCGCTATATGTTTGTTTACGCATCGGCAAATAGTTTACTTTACTCCATGGTTGATATGTAGCATCAACTCCAATAATTAATCGGTCGTCCCAATTATATCCTAAACCAACGCCATAAGTTTCGGCCATTTCATAAAGATTTTTAAGCGATGTTGTATCGCTTTCCATGGTTAACGAAGTTTCTCCACTTGTTTCTAACTGATATAGTTCATTATATTTTTTACCCAACAGTTTTTTCTTTGGAGAGTACACCAAACCCAATGTTATTGAGTTCTTTTCGTTTATGGGTTGAGTATATCTGATTCCGAAATCGAATTTGTAATCAGTTATATGCATTCTTGATTGAGAAATCATTGCCACTACATTATAGTTTGAATTTGGCAAGATTGTTGTTGAGTGGGTTATATTGCCGAACAAATATGATGCATTCACTCCTACATAGATGTTTTTATACAACTTTGCGGCAAGGCCCAAATAGACTTGATGAATTCCTCCCTCTCCATA
>JAZONU010000316.1:0-8660 GCA_045654605.1 Candidatus Caccoplasma sp.
TCTTCGGCTGTTTCATCATATGTATCATACTCCCATGCTTCTACATATCCGTTTCCTGTGCACTCGTATGTGAAGTAGCATATTGGCTCGCCATATTCGGCTGTGATTGTGATTGTTCCGTTTACTTGTACGCAATAGTCAGGATTGTATTTGTATTGTAGATATACATCTTCTCCATTTACGTATAGTTTTTTAAGTTCGTTGCCTGAATTTTCTGTTACGTTAAATGAGATGTAGTTGCCTTCTAATACTCTGTCGCCTGACGAGATATATGAGTCGCCTGATTTAGCAGAAATTATTCCGCCTGCAACTTGATCTATTGTTACGACGTATTTAGAGATGAAGTTGGCTTGGATTGTTACATCTGCTTCGTCAAGGTACTCGTAAGTAGTCTCTGTTCCTACCTCTACTCCATTGATTGTCCAGTTTACAAAGAAATCATCTGTTGTTGCAGGTACTGCTTCCATTACTACGATGCTGTCTGATACTACTGATGTCTCTGTTGAAGCAGGTGCCAAGAATACTACTGATCCTTTTGCTGCGTTGTTAACTGCTGCAGTGATTGTACGTGGTGCTACTGGTGCGAACTCGAAGTTTGCTACATATGAACGGCTCTCTGTTACTGCTGTTGTTGTGTAAACTGCGTCTGTTGAAACTACCTCTCCGTTCAATGTCCAGTTTACGAATTGATATTTGTCTGCCGGTACTGCTGTTAGAGTTACTACATCTGTTCCCTCTACTGAGCATCCTACTGATGTTACGCCCTCTTCGCCTATGTATGCTGTACCCATTGCCTCGTCAGCAGAAGCTACTGCTACTGCGAATGCATTTGAGTATAGATAGAACTCAACGCATGATGCATTTTTCTTACCGTTTGCTGATTGTCCTGTTGCATATAGCATTACATAACGAGCTTTTACTGAGTTGAAATCAACTTTGTGAACATTTGTTGTTCCGTCGTATGTAAATTGTCCTTCTGTTACTTTTTGTGCTGATTCAAGTGCTGTAGGATCAATTTCTGTATCGCTTACATATAGAGCATAGTTCAAAATGTTTCCGTTGTTTGCTCCATCATCTGAAGTTGATGTTCCGCGAGATACATACTCAAATGAATCGAATGCCTTTGATGCTTGAAGGTCAATCATAAACCAGTGTGGATATCCTGGCTCTGATCCACTCCATTGTGAGTGCCAGAAGGTATTGCTTTTTCCGTCAATAATACAAGTTGCAACTCCGTTTCCTGCTCCCTCTCCTGTTGCCTCTTGTGATGATGCTGTGATTGTCCAGTTTGAGCGGTCAAGTTTAGGATCTCTGTCGAAGTTTGCTACAAGTGCTATTGATTCCTCGATTGTTACTGTATATGGGTTAGCAACTGATACTGTATCTGTTCCGTTTGTCCATGCTGTAAATTTGTATCCGTCTGCAGGTGTTGCTGTAAATGTGATTGCATCGCCTTCATATACAACCTCTGCTGCATCTGTTGTTGCTGTTCCTTTTAATTCATCAATTGATGCTACGCCTACTGTGTAGATTGGTTTAGCCTCGAAGTTTGCAACGTATGCTTTGTCTCCTTCTGTACGATCAACAAATGATGCTGTTGTTGCTACAACCTCTCCGTTTACTGTCCAGTTTACAAAACGGTATGCGTTTTCTGTTGCTGTTGCTACGATTCTAACTGCTCCTGTTTGATTTGATACTGATGTTACGCTCTCTGTTCCTACATAAGCAGTACCCATTGATGCGTCGTTTACTGATACGCTGATTTGGCGGGGTGCTACATTGACTGGTGCCTCATATACCTCAAACTCCCACATATCAAACCAGGTTGTCTCCTCAAGTACTAATCTTACATATTTTGCTGATACTCCTTTTGCATCTAATACTATTAAACCTGATGATGCCAAATCTGATTGTACAAAGCTACATCCTTCTACATCTGTATATGTTTCATTATCGCTTGATACTTGAATTTTAGCTTTTGATGGTTGATATTGTGTATAGTTATAGAAATACAATGCTATATCTCCGATAATAGATTCATTTTCCAATACTACTGTTACTGTCTCTCCATTTGCATCAAGTTTTTTATAACTCTCTGTGTTTTTATCTCCATCTATAATATTTGAAAGTGATGCTAAATCGAAGCTTGCAAACACGCTTTCAAGTGCTAATTTTGTAGGAGGCACTCTGAAATTTGCTTTATACTCGGCACTCTCCTCGATTACGGCTGTAAATGTAGCGGATTTGCTTACAACATTATCGCCAACTGTCCAGTTTACAAACTCGTATCCCTCGTTTGCTGTTGCTGTGAATGTTACCTCGGTATATTTAAACATATCTCCTGTTTGAGATGCTGTTGCACTACCCATCATTGTGTCATTTACTGACACGCTTACATTGTATGTTGCTAATGCTACAAAATTTGCTACATATGCTTTGTTACCTTCTGTTTTATCTGTATATGTTGCTGAAGTTGAAACAACCTCTCCGTTTAATGTCCAATTAACAAACTCGTAGCCTTCGTTTGCAACTGCATATAATTTCACCGGCGCTGTTGTATCTTCAACTGATGTTGTTCCCTCTGTACCGATATATGCAGCACCCATTGTTTCATCATTTACTGACACTGAAACTGAACGAGCAGGTACATCTAAAGCTTTTCCATATACCTCAAACTCATATATTACCAAATATGCAGATGCTCTTGATACAAGAACCATTCTTACGGCTTTTCCTACTATGCCTTTACAATCTACAGTAACAACTGTTCCGTCTGCATCTGTTGCTGTAAATGATGAGTCTTCTATATCTGTCCATGTTGTGCCGTCTTCTGATACTTGCAGTTTTGACTCAAATGGAATATAGCTTATATTTCCAAAGTTAATTGCTACTTTTTCTATAATATATACATCATCAAATGATACTGTTACTGTTGCTCCATTTTCCTGATTAGATAATGATTCATATCTAGTGTTTTGATCATTGTCAATGATTTTATCAGCTGTATAATCGTTCCATGCTGTCATACTGATTTCAGCTGAAACAGGAGCTATTTTATTTGATTTCTCTTTGAAGTTTGCAATAAACACTGTAGGAACATTAACTGTTGTTGTGAATGTTGCTTCCTCGCTAACAACCTCTCCATTTACAGTCCAGTTCACGAAATCGTATCCCTCTTTTGCTGTTGCCATAAGAGTGATTTCTGTTCCCTCAAGAACTTCGCCCTCTGCTGATGAGATTGCCTCTCCCATTTCAGGGTTATTAGCAGACGCTCCAACTGTAATATTTGCTAATGGTGCAAAGTTTGCTACAAATTCTGTGTCTGCTGTGATTTTTGCAGAGTATGGGTTAGCTGTAGAAACAACCTCTCCGTTTACGGTCCAAGCAGAGAATTTGTATCCGCTATTTGCAGTTGCAGTCAATGTTACTCTTGAGTTTTCGTAAACTTCGGTAGCAGATACCTCTGCAGTACCCATTGTCTCATCTGCAGATGCTACAGTAACATTATATTTTACATCAGAAGTTACTCCTTGCAATACGTTGATTGTAAAGTTGTGAACTGAACCACAGTAACCAATTTTTCCTGCTCCTTGTGTTCCACACATTGGAGATGTTATATCCCATACATCCTCCTCTACAACACCATCTGAGTAAAGACGAACCATTGATTTTCCTAACTCTGCATCTGCAGGCACGGTTACTTCAAATGAATACTCTTCGTTTGTTCCTCCTTCACGATTTTCTTCATAAGCTTGATATACATCATCAAAAGCACCGTCACGGTCCCAGTCAAATCCTAACCATACGTTAGTTGTCCAAGTTCCATTTACGATTTTTACGATAATCTCACTGCCTTGCTCTGCTTCAAATACTGTTGAAGTAAGATCGTTGAATGTAGATGTTACACTTGGTACACTCATAACCTCCTCACCATTTACTGTTACAGTAAAACTTTGTACTGCATGAGTGTAGTAAGACTCCCAGTTAGGGTACTTAGTGTTAACAGTACAATAACCCGAAGGTAATTGATCTGCATCCACTTGAGCCTTAGCGCTAAATGGCATCAATAACATTGCCACCATAGCAAAAAGTAGTAGTTTTTTCATACTTTGTTTTTTATTGTTAATAAATAAGTTAATTATAAAGTTTTTATTATTCGTTATTATAAAAGCATACAAACCTGTGTACACAAGTATGCATATTACAAATAGTACGCAAATTTACGCATTTTTCTTTTAATTTACTCATATTTTAACACTTATGTTTTGTTCGGATATTTTTTTAACACAACATCACAGAGATAAGAAAATGGACAAATTAAGCAAATAAAAACAAGAAGAAAGTTTATCGTAAAGTTTGATTATAAATTATTGCGATTTGATAGAAATTTATTTCAAAAAAATATTTTCAAGTTTTTAGTTCTTTAATCAGGCTAATTAGTCCTATTAGTCAAATTAGTCCAATAAAAAAAGTGAGGCAGAATTCTGCCTCACTTAAAGTTGATATTATTTTTTGTTTCATCTTTGTTGCTAACAACTAAAAACTTCTCTATTTCTGGCGCATAAATATATTAATAGGCGATCCCGAAAAATTCCAACGTTGACGTATTTGATTTTCGAGATAACGTTTATATGGTTCTTTTACCCATTGTGGGAGGTTACAGAAGAATATAAATGTTGGAACATATGAGCCTTTAAGCTGTGTAATATATTTAATTTTTACGTATTTGCCTTTGTGTGCTGGTGGTGGATATGCCTCAATTGCAGCAAGTATCTCTTCGTTAAGTCGTGCTGTTGGTATTTGTTGACGACGATTTGCGAAGACCTCTGCTGCACACTCCAACACTTTGAAGATACGTTGCTTTGTTAGGGCTGATGTAAAGATGATTGGGAAATCGGTAAATGGAGCAAAGCGGTTGCGAATTGCCTCCTCAAATGCTTTGATTGCTTTTTGACTTTTATCTTCTACAAGGTCCCATTTATTTACACATACCACCAATCCTTTTTTGTTCTTTTGAATTAGTGAGAAGATGTTCATATCTTGCCCCTCAATTCCGCGTGTTGCATCAATCATCAACACACATACATCAGAATCTTCAATTGCTCTGATTGAACGGATTACTGAGTAATACTCTATATCTTCTGTTACTTTTCCTTTTTTACGGATTCCTGCTGTATCTACCAAGTAAAAATCAAATCCAAATTTTGTATAGCGAGTATGGATTGAGTCGCGTGTGGTTCCTGCTATATCTGTTACAATGTTTCTGTCTTCTCCTATAAAGGCATTTATTATAGAGGATTTTCCTGCATTAGGACGTCCGACCACTGCAATACGAGGAACCTCTTCCTCTATCTTTTCCTCCTCTTTTTTGGTAAATTTAGAGACTATTGCATCAAGTAAATCTCCTGTTCCTGAACCATTTGCCGCAGATATACTGAATGGATCTCCTAATCCGAACGAATAGAACTGTGCTGAGGTATATTGCCACTCATTGCTATCTATTTTATTTGCAACAACAATTACAGGTTTTGTTGTGCGTCGTAGTATTGCGGCTACTCTGTCATCAAGGTCTGTTACTCCTGTTATTGCATCTACTACAAACAATAGTACATCTGCCTCTTCTATGGCAATGGACACTTGTTTATTGATTTCGTCCTCGAATATGTCATCAGAGTTTACTACCCAACCTCCTGTGTCGATGATTGAAAATTCATTTCCGCACCACTCTACTTTTCCGTATTGGCGGTCGCGTGTTGTTCCTGCCTCTTCGTTTACTATGGCTCTACGAGTGTTTGTAAGACGATTAAATATGGTTGATTTACCGACGTTTGGACGTCCGACTATTGCTACTAAATTTCCCATAACTATTCTTGTGAATATCCGAAGTTTTTTAATTTATTCAATTTGTTTCTCCAATCTCTCTCAACCTTTACGTAGAGCTCAAGAAAGACTTTTTTCCCGAAGAATGTCTCTATATCTTTGCGTGCCAACATTCCCACACGTTTTAGAGCACTGCCTCCTTTTCCTATTATTATTCCTTTTTGCGAATCTCGTTCGACATATACCACAGCCATTATGTGTATTGAGTTTTCACTCTCGTCGAATTTTTCAACTACTGCTTCTACTGAATATGGTATCTCTTTGTCGTATGTTAGAAGTATTTTTTCGCGTATTATTTCTGTTACAAAAAAGCGTGCAGGTCGGTCAGTCAGTGCATCTTTTTCAAAAAATGGCGGCGATGGCGGTAACATCTCCTGAATTCGTTTCAACAGATAATCTACATTGAATTTTAATGATGCCGATATGGGTATTACCTCTGCGTTGGGTAGTATAGCTTTCCACTTATCTACTATTCCCTCTAAATCGGCTTGATTTTTCAATAGGTCTATCTTATTGATTATGAGTATTACGTTTTGCTCTTGTGCTACTCGTGCTACAAAATCGGGGTTTTTGTCGGGTGTTTCAACCACGTCGGTTACGTAAAGCAAAACATCTGCATCTACTAATGCCGATTTTGAAAAGTCGAGCATCGCCTCTTGTAGTTTATATTTGGGCGACAATACTCCCGGCGTATCAGAATAGACTATCTGCATATCAGGGGTATTTACTATTCCCATTATTCTGTGGCGGGTTGTTTGTGCCTTTGATGTTATAATGGATATTCTCTCCCCAACAAGCGAGTTCATTAACGTTGATTTTCCTACATTGGGATTACCAACTATGTTTACAAATCCTGCTCTATGTTGTTTATTTTCACTCACCGCTTTTGTATTTATTGTTGGTTTCAAATTTATAAAAAAAGTTGCATAAAAGGTTGATTATTGACACTCTTTATCCTGCTTTTATCTTGCAAGAAAGTTAAGAATGTGTGTTTTTCAACGCTTTATGCAACTTTATTTGTTATTTTTTAGGGTCGTATGCCCATTTTATATATGTTGAACCCCATGTAAATCCTGCTCCAAAGGCTGTTAATAGTATGTTGTCGCCTTTTTTGAACTTATCTTCCCACTGTGCTATACATAGGGGAATTGTTGCAGAACTTGTGTTTCCGAAGTTCTCAATGTTCATTATGATTTTTTCTTGAGCTATTCCCAAACGTGAGCCTACTGCCTCAATGATTCGGGCATTTGCTTGGTGTGGTATAAACCAATTTACTGATTCGTTGGTTAGTTGATTACGAATCATTATCTGTTTATATACGTCAATCATATTTGATACCGCATATTTATATACGGTACGTCCCTCCTGATATAAGAAGTGTTCGCCTCGGTCTATGGCTCCGTATGTTATGGGTTGTGCCGAACCTCCCGCTTTCATCAAAAGATAAGGTATTCCATCTCCGTCGGTATGTAACAGTGTATCAACTACTCCCACATCTTCGCAAGTTGGTTCAAGAAGTACCGCTGCTGCTGCATCTCCAAATAGTGGGCAGGTTGCTCGGTCTTGATAGTTTACCATTGACGACATCTTCTCTGCACATACTACTACGACTTTTTTATACAATCCTGCATTGATGTAGGCTTTTCCGATTTGTAACGCTACGACAAATCCTGTACATGCTGCTTGAATATCGTATGCAAAGCAGTTTTTTATTCCACAACGGTCTGCTATTACTGCTGCTGTTGCTGGAAATCGATAGTCCGGGTTTGATGTCGCACAAATAATAACCTCTACCTCATCGGTTGTTGTTCCGGTTTTTTCAAGAAGCAAGTCAACTGCTTTGGCACCCATATATGATGAGCCCAAATTCTCGCCTTTTAATATGCGACGCTCTTTTATTCCAACTCGTGAATATATCCACTCATCGGTAGTATCTACCATCTTGGTTAAATCCTCGTTGGTTAGTTTGTCTTCGGGCACATACGCCGCTACTCCGGTTATTGCTGTGTTTATCCTCTTCATGAGTGGTTTATGTAATTGTGAAAAAAATGCCCTAAGAGTTAATAAAAAAACCCTTAAGGCTTTAAATTTTTTGTATTGCCACGGCTTATCACTAAGCTATGGAAGCATTAAACGGCTTCTTTCTCAATAGCAACTTTTCCGCGATAGTATCCGCACTCGTTGCATACTGTGTGATATAAATGCCATGCACCACAGTTAGGACATACTGCCATTGTGGGGGCTACAGCTTTATCGTGAGTACGACGTTTCGCTGTTCTAGTCTTTGATTGTTTTCGTTTAGGATGTGCCATTTTTATTTAATTATATTAGTTATTATCTATTAATTTCTTCAACTCACTCCATCGCGAATCTACGGGTTCTCCGTCTTCTGAACTCTCATTTGCTCCGCTATATTGTTGCAAAAGAGCTTCCATTTCGCTATTACATTTGCCTTCCGGGTGTGAATGAGTTATTGGTAATTCAAGTGCTACAAACTCATATAGATACCATGTTAAATCTATTTCGTTGCAATCTTCTGTAATTATCAATTTATCTCCTTCATCAGCACTCTCTTTGCCATACTTAACAGTAAATCCGTTTTCGGCATCAATCGAGCAATCCATTTCGTCCAAGCATCTGTCGCATTGAACCTTTACCACCCCTGATAAGACAAACTTAAAATCAAAGTTTCCTTCAATTTTTTTTATAGTAAGATGTACTCCTACATCTCCTTTTTTTACCTCGGCATCTTCTATTGCGGCAAAAAAGTCATCATCAAG
>JAZONU010000317.1:0-2460 GCA_045654605.1 Candidatus Caccoplasma sp.
ATGTTTGCCAAGTGATATGTTGGAAGATCATCTGCCGATTTATATAAAACTTTATCGTCAAGCACCGATGAGTTTATGGTTACCTTACCTCTAATCATATCATCTACAACCACATCCTCATTTGGCTCAATTTTTATACGAACAACATATTTCTCTCCATCAGCTATAAGTTTTTCAACTTCTGCTTTATCCATCACCAATGAGTTACGCATTGCACCTCGAGTCTTGGCATCGTATTGGAAATTTGAAATCTCATTTCTTTTTGCCTCCAACTCCTCGGGTGTATCAAATGCAATATAGGCTTTACCTGCATCTAATAGTTGGTTTACATATTTACGATATATATCACGACGCTCAGATTGACGATATGGACCAAACTCTCCTCCGTAGTTTACACCTTCGTCAAACTTAACACCCAACCACTCCAATGACGATATAATGTAATCTTCCGCTCCCGGCACAAAACGTTGAGAGTCGGTATCTTCAATACGAAGAATCATATCTCCGCCATGTTGTTTTGCAAAAAGATAGTTATACAATGCAGTTCTTACGCCACCGATATGCAATGGTCCTGTGGGACTTGGTGCAAAACGCACTCTTACTTTACGTTGTTCCATATATTATATATTGTTATTTATTTCTTTTTTTAATATTATTCTGCAAAGGTATTCATTTTTTCCTAAAAAAGGATTGATATAAATAATATTTTGGGCTATTTGCTCAAATAAAATATTATTTGTACCTTTGCCCCGCTTTTTAGTATTCCGTGCGATGGGAAATTAAGGAGTAATTAAACTTAATTTTTAGTAACACAAAATTTTAAACAATGAAAACTTTTAAATTAGAGGGCTCTCCACGCGTAAGCTTAGGTAAAAAAGAGAGCAAATCTCTTCGTAAAGAGAACATGATTCCTGCTGTTCTTAATGGCGGAAAAATAGTTGAGTTACCCTACACAGGAGAGTTGAAAGAGGGTGAGAAATGCGTAGCTATGAAAGATGGAAAAGGTATGATCGTTACCGATTTCAAAGTTTCAACTGAGGCTGTTCGCAAACTTATCTACACTCCTGACATCTTTGCTGTAGAGCTTAAAATTGGAGAAAAAGAGGTTATGGCTGTGCTTAAAGATGCACAATTCCACCCTGTAACAGGAAACATTCTTCACTTAGATTTCCTTGAAATATCTAAAGAGAAACCTATCGTTATGGCTGTTCCAGTTGTTCTTGAAGGACACGCAGAAGGTGTTAAAGCCGGAGGTAAATTGGTTCTTAAAATGCGTCGTCTTAAAGCAAAAGCTATCTACACTGAAATTCCTGAAAAATTGATTGTTAATGTTGAATCATTAGGTCTTGGAAAATCAACTTATGTAGGAGATCTTAAATTTGACAACATTGAACTTATCAACCCTAAAGAGGCTGTTGTATGTTCAGTAATGATGACTCGTGCCGCTGCTGCCGCTGCTGCCGCTGCTGCAAGAAAGTAATTAACTGATTAATGAAGTATCTTATTACAGGTTTGGGTAATATTGGTAGTGAGTACGATAATACCCGACACAATATAGGATTTAAGGTATTGGACGCTTTAGCTAAAGCGTCCAATACTGTTTTTGCTGACGCACGATATGGTGCAATAGCAAAAATAAATATCAAAGGACGTACTCTTATTCTGCTTAAACCCTCTACATTTATGAATTTAAGCGGAAATGCCGTAAGATATTGGTTGCAAAAAGAGAATATCCCTAACGAAAACCTTTTGGTAGTCGTTGATGATTTGGCACTTCCTCTTGGACAACTACGTTTGAAAGAGAAAGGAAGCCCGGGCGGACACAATGGATTAGCTCACATTTCGCAACTAATTGGGCAAAATTTTGCACGCCTACGCTTTGGCATAGGAAACGAATTTCCCAGAGGTGGACAGGTAGATTATGTTCTTGGTAAGTTCACTACAGATGAGGAAAATATAATTGCCCCACGTTTGGATATTGCCAAAGAGATTATCACAAGCTTTTGTTTTGCCGGTGCAGCCAGAACAATGACCCAATACAACAATAAATAAAATGCCAAAAGAAGAGGTCAGAATAGATAAATGGTTGTGGGCTGTAAGGGTATTCAAAACTCGCACACAAGCTGTTGATGCTTGTAAAAAGGGGAGAGTTACCATGAAAGATGTTACCGTAAAGCCCTCTAGAACAGTGAAAGTTGGAGATGAAATTTCGGCAAAAAAACCTCCTATTACATATACATTCAGAGTATTAGCTCTTTCTGAAAACAGAATGGGAGCAAAGCTTGTACCCGAGTTTTTAGAAAATATCACTCCGCAAGAGCAATACGATATATTAGAAATGTCGCGTATAAGTGGATTTGTTGCCCGAAGCAAAGGTTTGGGACGCCCGACAAAACGTGAAGGAAGAGATTTAAAAGCATTTATAGAGAACGAATACTCTTACGATTTCCCATCTCTTTG
>JAZONU010000318.1:0-2565 GCA_045654605.1 Candidatus Caccoplasma sp.
AATCTCATACAATATGGTGCGAGCAGCTGTTTGTTGTGATAGTTTTTGTAGGTCAATGTAAACAACCTCTTCGCGAACTTCAACAATCTTTTCAATTATCTCATTAAGAGCAGAGCGATATATTAATTCAGTTTCTCTCAGATGATTTGCAGTTGCTTCAATGGACTCGTAAACCGAAGGATTAATCTCCTTCATTAAAGGCAAAATTGTATTGCGAATTTTATTGCGAACATATATAACCTCTTTGTTTGTGCTGTCTGTAACGTAATTCAATCCGCTTAAATTGATATACTCCTCAACTTCATCACGTGATAGAGAAAGAATAGGACGTATAATATTTCCATTTAGAGCAGAAATACCTGTTAATCCTGAAATACCTGTTCCTCTTATAAGATTTATCAATACGGTTTCAACAGAGTCGTTTCGATGGTGTGCAACTGCTAAATATTTACATCCTATAGCTACTCGTTGTGTTTCAAACCACTCATAACGAAGTTCTCTACATGCCATTTCAACAGATAGTTTGTTCTCTGTGGCATATTTAAGAGTGTCAAATTTAACCTCAATAAAAGGTACTCCTAATTTATCTGCAATATGTTTCGCAAAATCTCTATCTCTGTCCGACTCTTTGCCTCGTAAAGCAAAATGGCAGTGAGCAGCGAAACAGCAATATCCAAGTTCTTTTAAAATTGAGAGAAGAGCAACAGAATCAGCACCTCCACTTAATCCTACCAAAATTTTATCATAGGGATTGAGTGGAATGTTTTGAGATATATATTGCTCAACTTGTTTTAATATTTTCTGTTTTGCACACATGTATAATAGAGTTTGCACTCGCGAAAATAATATTTTTAGGGTTATATAGGAAATATTTATGATAGTTTAATTATAAAAAGTCGCTTTAAATTATTATTTTTGCATCGTTTTAAACAAAATGACTCTGTAATGATAACTAAAATAGAGAATCTTAAAAAAGAAATTGAGGCGTTAAGTGCATCAAATGCCGAAGAGGTAGAGGCATTACGCATTAAATATTTGAGTAAAAAAGGCGAAGTAACATCGTTGTTTAACGATTTTAGAACAGTACCCGCTGAGCAAAAGCGTGAAGTTGGTAAACTTTTAAACGAATTAAAAGAGTTTGCTACAGAAAAGATAAACGTTTTGAAAGAGGAGGTATTGAGCAATGTAAAAGAGGATGATACAATTGACCTAACTCGTTCAGCTTATGTTTTGAAAAGAGGTACTCGTCACCCATTGGCAATTGTAAAAAATGAAATTTGTGATATATTTGGGAAACTTGGTTTCTCAATAGCAGAAGGACCGGAAGTAGAGGACGATTGGCATGTATTCTCATCGCTTAACTTTGCAGAAGATCATCCTGCACGAGATATGCAAGATACATTCTTTATTACACGTAACCCAGATGTATTATTGCGTACACACACATCATCGGTACAATCTCGAGTAATGGAGAAAACACAACCACCAATTCGTATCATCTGTCCGGGACGAGTATATCGTAACGAAGCAATATCAGCACGTGCACACTGTTTCTTCCATCAAGTAGAAGCATTGTATGTTGATAAAAACGTAACATTTGCAGATCTTAAACAAGCATTGTTATTCTTTGCAAAAGAGATGTTTGGACCTGAAACTAAAATACGTTTAAGACCATCATATTTCCCATTCACTGAGCCTTCGGCTGAGATGGATATCTCATGTAACCTTTGTGGAGGTAAAGGTTGTTCGTTCTGTAAACATACAGGTTGGGTGGAGATTCTTGGTTGTGGTATGGTTGATCCCAATGTTTTGGAAGCATGCGGAATTGACAGCAAAGAGTACACAGGTTATGCTTTGGGAATGGGAGTTGAACGTATCACAAACCTAAAATACCAAGTAAAAGACTTGCGAATGTTCTCGGAGAACGATAAACGTTTCTTAGAGGAGTTTGAGGCGGCTTTATAACGAATGAAAATTCAAGAGAGATATAACAATATTATAGATTGGTTTAAGACCAATATGCCCATAGCTGAAACGGAGTTAAATTATGAAACTCCGTTTCAGTTGCTTATTGCCGTAATCCTTTCAGCTCAATGCACCGACAAAAGGGTTAATATGATAACCCCGAGTCTGTTTGAAGCATATCCAACTCCTGAGGTGTTGGCAGCGGCTACACCTGATGCCGTATTTGAACTAATCAGCAGTGTATCGTATCCTAACAATAAGGCAAAGCACCTTGTTGGTATGGCGAAAAAACTTTTGAGTGATTTTAATGGCGAGGTGCCATCTGATATTGATCAACTGCAAACCCTACCAGGAGTAGGGCGAAAGACAGCAAATGTCATAGCTGCGGTTGTCTTTAATAAAGAGGCAATGCCGGTAGATACCCATGTTTTCAGAGTCTCAAACAGAATAGGACTGACAAACAATTCCAAGACACCACTACAAACAGAAAAGACTCTTGTAAAATATATACCCGGGGAGCTTTTACCTATTGCACACCATTGGCTTATTCTTCATGGCAGATATGTGTGTAAAGCACGCAAACCAGAATGTTTAAATTGT
>JAZONU010000319.1:0-2469 GCA_045654605.1 Candidatus Caccoplasma sp.
CTAACGTAAATAAAAACCTCGGATTTGAGGGTAATGCTCAATATCTATACAACAGAGGTTTTTATGCAAGGCAACGCACAAAAAACTTTAACTGGCAATTGGCCGGAAACTATATTTGCGATAAATATCAATTAGATGTTATGTTTAGCTCATATAGTTTGATAATGCAAGAAAATGGAGGTATTGCCGATGACAGATTTATTCTTCGTCCAGATGAACTTGACAACGGAAGAGGCAATGTTGACGATAAAGATATTCCCGTTAATTTAAATGGAGCTTTGACCCGCCTTAAAGGTAAAAATCTATATGTTACTCACAGATATAATCTTGGCAGTTACAAAACAAAGATTATTAATGATACTTTAAAGGTTGAGGAATATGTTCCTGTTATGAGTTTTATTCATACGTTTGATTTTGAAGATAACCAGCGTAGTTTTACAGACTACAACGCAAGTGATAACAAAGATTACTTCAAGAACTCATACATCAACAATAGTGCTACTAATGATACTACTTCGTATTGGAAAGTAAGCAACACTTTGGGCGTTTCTCTTTTGGAGGGTTTTACCAAACGTGCTAAAATGGGAATATCGGCATTTGCAACATACGAGGCTCGCAGATATAAGCTTATGCCTACCCCTGCTCCTCAATCAGCCAATAAACCTCCTCAATTATCTATGCTTCCGGGAGAGGAATACCCTTTTAGCTTAGAAGAGAATATGTTTGTTGATACTGACAACATTATCTGGGTAGGTGGAGAACTTTCAAAGTGTAAAGGTTCAATTTTTACATATAATATTAAAGGTAAGTGGGGATTGACAGGCTCAGAATTGGGTTCAATGGATATTGGAGGAAACTTTCAAACTAAATTTAAGTTCTTAAAAGATTCTCTTTCAATTAGAGCTTATGGTTACTTTAAAAACCTCGAGCCATCATTCTATACTAAAAAATACAACTCAAACCACTTTGTTTGGAACAATGATTTTGGTAAAATTCGAAAGTTCAGAGTTGGTGGTGAAGTTCTGATTCCAGGATGGGGTACATATTTAAATGTTGGATTTGAGAACATTCAAAATTATGTATATTTCAATAAAGAGAATTTACCTACACAGGAAAAAGGTAATATTCAACTATTCACGGCATCTCTTAAACAAAAGTTCAAAGTGAGTGTGGTGCATCTTGATCTTGAGGCAATTTATCAAGCTTCGAGCAAGCAAAGTGTGATACCTGTTCCAGCCCTATCGGCATACGGCAATTTATATGTACTATTTAAAATAGCCAAAGTCTTGGAAACTCAAATTGGTGTAGATTGTAGATACAACACACTTTATTATAGCGAAATATACAATCCTGCCACAGCAACATTCAGAGTTCAAGACGAATATAAAGTTGGAAACTATCCATTTATGAATGTTTATGCCAATATGAAATTAAAGATGGTTCGTTTTTACGTTATGTATGCCCACTTTAACCAAGGATTATTCGGAGGTAACAACTATATGAATATGCCTCACTACCCTATGAATCCATCATCTTTTCAGTTTGGGGTAAGTGTTGATTTTGCAAACTAAAACTCTAAATATGAAAAGAGTTATTAAAGGAAATATAATATCATACCTTATTTTACTTGCTATTGCAATTGTAGCAATGATTTCTGTTAGAAAATGCGACTCGATTGAAATAAATTCTACCAGAGATTATAACGAAATTAAAAGCGACACCCTACGTATTGTTACAAACATTTTTCATAACGAAGAGTGTGCCAACCTTGTAAATTATGAATTGGCAGAACTTATAGGAGAGGAAAGCGGACTTAGATATAAAATAGACACTATAAATAGTTTAGCCAAATCAATTACTCTTTTAAACAGCAATAACTACGACATTATTGCACGACCAATATATGCAACCACTGAACTTAAAGACAATTTACTATTCTCAGACATTATTCATCACGAAAACAATAACCTGGTTATTGTTCAACGCAAAGATGGCGAAATAAAAAACAATTTGGATTTAGCTAAAAAAGTGATAAATATCATTGATGACCAAAGCATTAATATGATTATTAATAACATTGCTTATGAAATTGGAGATTCGATACAAATCGTAGTAAAACCAAATTGCAGTAATGAACAGCTTATTGCAATGGTTGCAGATAGCACAATAGATTACGCTGTTTGTAGTAACAGAATAGCTAAACAGATGAAAAATATTCTACCTCAAATAGATGTATCAACAAAAATAACTATCCCATTACCTCAGGCTTGGGCTGTAAGACACTCTTCTCCCATATTAAAAGATAGCCTTAACGTTTGGTTGGAGGAGATTAAAAAAAGCGAAAAATATATACAACTAATGAACAATTTAAATTTTTAATAGTTTTATAATGGAGAGAACAACTCTCCATTTTTTATGACTTTTAAATTTTATTGTATGAAAAAAAGTATCATTTTGGGGTTGGGCATT
>JAZONU010000320.1:0-1187 GCA_045654605.1 Candidatus Caccoplasma sp.
GATGGCAACTATGCGTAAAGTTGCTCGCAACCACGGGTTTAGAGTATTATTGCACGAAAAACCTTTCAAAGGGGTTAATGGTTCGGGTAAACACAACAACTGGTCGCTTGGAACAGACAACGGCATTATGCTAATGTCGCCAGGTAAAACTAAAAATGAAAACCTTCGCTTTATTACATTTATCGTAAATGTTATTAAAGCTGTTTATAAATATAACGGATTACTTAAAGCAAGTATATCATCGGCAACCAATGCTCACCGTTTGGGTGCAGCAGAGGCTCCTCCTGCAATTATATCTATATTCCTCGGCTCACACTTGACCAAAGTATTACAACACATAGGTAGCGAGGATTTAGACAACTTGGAGGCATCATCAAAACAAGGTATTAACTTGGATATTCCACAAATACCTGAATTGTTGATTGATAACACTGACCGCAACAGAACATCACCTTTTGCATTTACAGGAAATCGTTTTGAGTTCCGTGCTATTGGAGCAGAGGCAAACTGTGCATCGGCAATGATTGCTCTTAACTCGGCTGTTGCAAAACAACTTAACGACTTTAAATGTGATGTTGACAAAAAGATTGCAATGGGTATTGACCAACAAAATGCTATCCTTGCAGTTCTTGGAGAGTATGTTAAAGAGAGCATGGATATCTGCTTTGACGGAAACGGATATAGCGATGAGTGGAAACAAGAGGCTGCTCGCAGAGGATTGGATTGCGAAACAAGTGTTCCTCTAATTTTTGATAACTACATGACAGACGAAACAATTGAGATGTTCTCTGAAACTGGAGTTATGACAAAGAAAGAGTTGGAGGCTCGTAACGAGGTTAAATGGGAAACCTACACTAAAAAGATTCAAATTGAGGCTCGTGTTCTTGGCGACTTGGCTAAAAACCACGTCATTCCTACAGCAACAAAATATCAAAGTGAACTAATTGAGAATGCTTATAAGTTAAAACTTCTATTCCCTGCCGATAAAGCTGAGAAACTTTGTGGTAAGGAGTTGGATACTATTGAAGACATAGGCACAAGAGTTGAAGCTATCAAAACTTTTGTTGATGATATGATTGCTGCTCGTAAAGAGGCAAACAAGATTGAGGATATGCGTGAACGTGCTATTGCATACCACGATACTGTTTCTCCATATTTCCAAAAAATCAGAGCAAACATCGACCGTT
>JAZONU010000321.1:0-1316 GCA_045654605.1 Candidatus Caccoplasma sp.
AAAAATAGAGAGATTATGAATATAACATTTGAGATACCATCATTAGAGAAGATAAACGAAGTTGCTCGTGAGTTTATCAGAAACATGGGTGACGCAACTGTATTTGCCTTCTACGGAAAGATGGGAGCAGGAAAGACCACCTTTATAAAGGCTCTATGCGAGGAGCTGGGAATAAGCGAGGGAGTAAACAGTCCAACATTTGCAATAGTTAATGAGTATCGTTCCGACACAACAGGAGAGTTGGTATATCACTTCGATTTTTACAGAATAAACAAAATAGACGAGGTATACGACTTAGGTTACGAAGACTATTTTTATAGTGGAGCATTGTGCTTTATGGAGTGGAGCGAGAAGATAGAGGAGTTGTTGCCTCCCGAGACAGTTGTAGTAACCATCGAAGAGGAAGAAAACTCTGTAAGAAAAGTCGTTTGTAAACCATTATAACGCAATGTTGAACCTTATAGCCACAATAATATTTTCGATTTTAGGCATATTGTCAATCACTGCATCTCTATTTAATTTTAAATGGTTTTTTACAAGTGAGAATGGACGTATGTTCGTAAAGTTATTTGGATATTTAGGAGCCCGAATATTCTACGGAATAGTTGGGTGTTTAATACTATATATGGCATACTACGTCTATAATATGCCTGTATCATAGAATAAAACTTAACTTATTGCAATGCAGGTTGTAAATAAAACGTTACTTTTGCAACGTAAATAAAAAACTTTTGAATTATGAAAAAACAAGGATACCCGGAGATAAACAATTATAAAGAGACAAAAAGATATTGTCAAACATTAGATTTGGTAAATGACCCGGAAAAGATAGCAGAATATCGTAAATATCACCAATCAGAACATATCTGGGATATAGTACCAGAAGGGTTGCGTTCAATAGGTATAATCGATATGGAGATATACATATTAGGAACACGTCTGTTTATGATAGTTGAAACTCCGGTTGATTTCTCTTGGGACGAGGCATTCGGCAAATTGGCGCAAATGCCGGGTCAAGATGAGTGGGAGGCATTTGTAGGAGCATTCCAAAAAGCACCCGAAGGGGCATCATCTACAGAAAAATGGCAAATGATGGAACAGATGTTCAAATTGTCAGAGATTAAGAAATAGGAGAGGTATAAATATATATGGGAACAAAAATATTTGAATTTATTCAAACTCAACTTGCAGGATTGAATATCTCTGCCGAGTATAACGATGTGCTTGCACGAGTTATATTTGGAACAATAGTTGTTGTTGCTGCAATATTGGGAGCCTATATTTCAAAATGGATAATAACCTCACCATTAAAGAAA
>JAZONU010000322.1:0-5535 GCA_045654605.1 Candidatus Caccoplasma sp.
TTATATCTATTAAGCCACTCTTTAATTCTGTCGCTTTTATTAGATAGGCGTTCTATGGCGAGCGAGGTAATAAGATCGGTAATAAAGAGTGATGGCATATTTTTAATATACTCCTTACATGGTAGCTCCTCAAATTTTGATAAGAGTCTCTTTCGTAGTAGCTCCACCTCTTCGAGGCATCCGATATTTATAACAGGAATATCTCCACTAAATTTTTCACTCTTATCTGAGATATAAATATCGCAATTCTCATCCCAAGCAGGAGAAATAGCAATACGTAGCTTGAAAGGATTATTATCTATACGCAAAATGGCATCACGAAATATTAAATTGCCATTGCAATCATTTCCTGGAGTAACAATTTCGGCACAACCTCCGTTTGAGAGATTAAACTTACACCCCTTCAATAAATTATATCTCCATACAAAAGAGAGTATATTTTCCATAAAAAATTAGTATATTCGCACTTTGATGCAAATATACAAACATACAATTGAAATATATAAAGCTCACTTAAATAATTTATAGTGAGGATAAAATATATTTATCGATTACAGCAAACAAAATAAAAATATGAAAATAGCTCTAATAGGATATGGCAAAATGGGAAAAACCATTGAGCAGATAGCCATAGCAAGAGGACACGAAATAGTGGCTCGTATAGATATAGATAATCAACAAGATTTTGAATCTGAGGAGTTTAAAAGTGCTGATGTGGCAATAGAATTCTCTCAACCACAATCGGCAATGAACAATTACCGAAGAGCCTTTGCCGCAGGAGTAAAAGTGGTGTCAGGAACAACAGGATGGTTAGATAATATGCCTGAGGTTAAAGAGGCATGTGAAAAAGGAAGCACCTTCTTCTACTCTTCAAATTACAGCCTTGGAGTAAATATCTTTTTTGCTCTCAATAAATATTTGGCAAATATAATGAATGGTTTTGCCAACTATGAGGTATCAATGGAGGAGACACACCACATACACAAATTAGATGCACCAAGCGGAACAGCGATAACTCTTGCAGAGGGTATAATAGAGAATATCTCTCGCAAAGATGGGTGGGTTGAAGGAGTTGAACCTACTGTAAATCAAATAGGGATAACCTCATACCGAAGAGATGAAGTTCCAGGTATTCACACCATAAAATATGAGTCAGATGTTGATACCATAACAATAACTCATGATGCAAAAAGTAGAGCAGGATTTGCACTTGGAGCAGTTGTTGCGGCAGAGTTTATAAAAGATAAAACTGGTTTTGTAACAATGCAGGATATGCTAAAATTTTAATAATACACCTTAGCACTATCCATAACTTAAATTGAGATTAAGATGAATAAAAATAAATTAAAAATAGGGGAAAAAGTAAAAAATATATTAGACGGGGTTAAAAAAACTCGACTAATAAGATTTACGATAGCATCATTTCTCTTGATAGGATTTACAATATGGACAGGAAACTATTTTCTATTATTATTCCTTATCCTGTTTGTAGATATATACATTACCGAGTACATACCTTGGAGAGCATGGCGTAAGATAAAAAACAGACGTGTGCGAAAAGTATGTGAGTGGATAGATGCCATATTATATGCCCTTATAGCAGTATATTTTATAAATAATTTCTTATTTCAAAATTATAAGATACCATCGTCATCGCTTGAAAAATCGTTGCTTGTAGGAGATTATCTTCTTGTAAGCAAGGTAAGTTATGGCCCACGAGTACCAATGACTCCGCTATCGTTTCCATTGGCACAACACACCTTACCTATCTTAAATTGCAAATCATATCTCGATTTCATTCAGTTAGACTATAAGCGTTTAAGCGGAATAACATCAGTAAAGCGAGGAGATATAGTTGTGTTTAATTTCCCTGCAGGAGCTACAGCACTAACCAAAGTTACAAATCCCGATTATTATACACTATGTCATACCCATGGCAGGGAGCATATAAAGAGGAACAAAGCAATATATGGCGATATAGTATATCGTCCTGTTGACCGACGCGAGAATTATGTAAAACGATGTGTGGCATTGCCCGGAGATATATTTGAGATACGCAATAATCAAATATACATCAACTCAAAAATTGCCGAGAACCCCAAAAAATTACAATTCAACTATTATGTAATGATGTCGAACCCTAATAATCGAATATCAAATAAACTATTTGAAGAATTAGGAATATCGTTAGCCGATCGCAATTTTATACCAAACAATCCTCAAAATAATGAGTTCTTCTCTCTGTTAGGATTTAAACCAACAGCAAGAGGAGATTACAACCCCGTATATTGCCTACCATTAACCAATGAGGCAAAGAACAAGTTGCAATCTATGTCGCTTGTTTCGCAGATAATACAAGAGCCTGGAGATATTATGGGAGGCGATGTCTATCCATTGGGACATGGCGAATGGACCAGAGCAAATTATGGACCATTGTGGATACCATGCAAAGGTGCAACAATAGATTTGACACCTGAGATTTGGCCTATATATGAACGAGTAATCAAAAATTACGAAGGAAACCAGACAGCCATTAAGGATGGAAAGATATATATAAACGGAGTGGAGACTACCAAATACACCTTTAAGATGGACTACTTCTATATGTTGGGAGATAACAGAGACAACTCGGCAGACAGTAGATATTGGGGGTTTGTACCCGAAGACCATATTGTAGGTGAACCACTCTTTGTATGGTTCTCTAAAGATCCCGATAAAGGAATTTTCGAGGGAGGTATTCGTTTTAACAGAATGTTCAAATCTGTTGAAGAATTAGCAAAATAAAAATGGTAATATTAACCCCATCATATTTAGCCCCCATATCATATTACAGGCAGTTGAATAATGCCCAAGTAATAATTGAAAGATGTTGTAATTATCAAAAACAGAGTTACCGCAACAGATGTAAAATTGCAACAGAGGCAGGAGTTATGACATTATCAATTCCTGTTGAAAAACCATCGGGGAAGGTCTTAACTCGCGATGTTCGCATATCGTCGCACGATAATTGGCAACATCTGCATTGGTCGGCAATAGAGTCTGCATATCAATCGTCGCCATTTTTCGAATATTACCAAGAGGATCTACGTCCCTTTTATGAACCGCAAAAGTTCAAGTACCTATACGATTTCAATATAGAGTTACAAAATAAAATTTGTAATTTGCTAAATATAAATCCTGCAATAGAGTACAGTACAGAGTATATTCAGCCACAAGAGGGAGATATAGATTTACGACAATTAATACATCCAAAGCAACCATCCATTGCAGAAGGAGAGTTACTACCATATTACCAAGTCTTTAAGCAAAGACATGGATTTATCCCTGATTTGTCGATTATAGATTTACTATTTAATATGGGACCAGAGAGCATATTTCTTTTGCTCTCCACACCAAAAGAGATATAAATCAATGGAAAAAGAGAAGCTCTTTAACAGAAACTTTTTATTAGTATTAGCAGGGAACTTTTTACTCTTTTTTGCCTTCTTTACAATACTACCTGTATTGCCTCTCTACATGCAACAAGAGTATGGAGCAACGCATACTCAAATAGGAGTGGTATTATCGTTATATACCATAACAGCATTGATAATACGCCCCTTTGCAGGTTTTATTTTAGACACCTTTGCTCGTCGCCCCATGCAGTTGCTCTTTTATGGAGCATTTACACTACTGTTCTGCACCTATATAATACCAGGCAATATAATATCGTTTGCAGTAATCAGAGCATTACATGGCTTTATATTCGGTTTTATAACCGTAGCAAACAGCACGGTTGCAATAGACGTGTTGCACACCTCTCGTCGAAACGAAGGAATAGGATATTACGGAATAAGCAACAATCTTGGAATGGCGTTGGGTCCAACAATATCATTTGCCACATATAACCTTTTCAAAAGTTACGATGCACTATTTATATGTGCATTTGTAGCTTGTGCCTTAGGCTTTATAATGGTGTCATTAGTAAGAATGCCACAAAAGCCCAAAACTATAAAGGAAGAACAACCAAAACGTCGTCCAATATCTCTCGACAGATTCTTCCTTTTAAAGGGAACGCACGAAAGCATAACCTTTATGCTTCTATCGTTCAGTTACGGAATATTATCAACATATTTGGCTGTGTATGCCCGAGATGAAGTGGGAATAGATAATGCAACAGGACCTTTCTTTATGCTTATGGCTCTCGGACTTATAAGTGCCAGAATAAGCAATGGACCACATTTACGAAAAGATAGGGTAATACAACTTGTAACAATCGGAATGGTAGGATTGTTCATAGGATATGCAATATTTATATTTATCTCTGCACCCATACTCTTTTATACCTCGGCATTTATATTAGGTTTCTCATACGGAATGATATGCCCCACTGTGCAGACTATGTTTGTAAATCTTGCACCAAACGAGAGGCGAAGTACTGCCAATTCAACCTATCTCACCTCGTGGGATGTTGGAGTTGGTATTGGAGTTGTAATAGGAGGAGCAATAGCCGATGTTCATAGTTACCGAGTGGCATACATCTTAGGAGTAGTGTTAATAGCTGTGGCACTTATTCAATTTCGTAAAGTTACAGCCCCATATTTTATAAAGAATAGGTTAAGATAAAAAGCAAACTATTTCTTAAAAAACTTCAGAAAATAGTAGTTAATAAGCAATTAATTGAATAACTTTGTAAAAAACTAATCGAGTTTTACCTCCCCTATTATAATATAAGTAGCTGAAATTCAATATATAATATAAAAATAATTATGCTTAAACAAATTATAAACGGAAAGATTCTTACACCTCAAGGTTGGTTAAAAGACGGATCTGTTATTATACGTGATAACAAGATTCTCGAAGTCACCAACTGCGACCTTGCTGTAATAGGAGCAGAGGTAATAGATGCAAAGGGTATGTATGTAGTACCGGGAGGTGTTGAAATACACATTCATGGAGGTGGAGGTTGCGATTTTATGGAGGGAACAGAGGAGGCTTTCCGTGGAGCAATCAAGGCTCACATGAAACACGGAACAACAAGTATCTTCCCCACATTGTCATCATCAACCGTGCCTATGATTGAGGCAGCTGCTGAGGTATGTACAAAACTTATGTCAGAGCCAAATAGCCCAGTACTTGGTCTTCACTTAGAGGGACACTATTTGAATATGAAGATGGCAGGAGGACAAATACCCGAGAATATCAAAAATCCCGATCCGAATGAATATATTCCACTTGTAGAGAAATGGCATTGTATCAAACGTTGGGACGCCGCTCCTGAGTTACCGGGTGCAATGCAATTTGGTAAATATATCACATCAAAAGGTATTCTTGCATCAGTGGCACATACACAAGCAGAGTATGATGATATTCACTCGGCACGTAAAAACGGATATACTCACGCTACCCACTTCTACAATGCGATGCCCGGTTTCCACAAACGCAGAGAGTACAAATATGAGGGAACAGTTGAGAGCATCTATTTGCACGAGGATATGACAGTAGAGGTTGTAGCTGACGGAATTCACGTTCCTCCCACAATTTTACGTTTAATTC
>JAZONU010000323.1:0-4111 GCA_045654605.1 Candidatus Caccoplasma sp.
GGGGTTCACTTCAAAGGCTCTCCAGTTATTTTGTATAGTGTAAAGCCTATCTTAAGGGCGTAAGTTAAAATTCTGCTGTACTCATATCGCCTGTTTCGTTAAATGCGTTGTGCATTGCAAAAGCTGCTGATAGTGTGTGTGGAGTGTGTCCACTACCCATTTCAAGATATTTACGTAGCAATGGACGATACGTTGGATGAGCACAGTTCTCAATAATAGCCTCTGCTCTCTGACGGGGTGATTTTCCACGCAAATCAGCAACACCTTGCTCGGTGATAAGGATTGACACAGAGTGTTCGCTATGGTCAAGGTGCGATACCATTGGTACTATGGCACTGATTTTTCCGCCTTTGGCTACCGATGGACAAGTAAAGATTGAAAGGTAGGCATTACGAGTGAAATCGCCCGAACCGCCTATTCCGTTCATCATCTTTGTTCCGGTAACGTGTGTTGAGTTAATATTACCAAATATGTCAGCTTCAAGTGCTGTGTTTATGGTAATTAATCCCATACGGCGAACCACCTCAGGGTTGTTTGATAACTCTTGAGGGCGTAATACAATTTTATCACGGAAGAAATCTACATCTGATATTATCTCTTCCATCACGGCATCGCTGACTGTTAGAGAGCATCCACTTGCAAATTTACATTTTCCACTCTTCATCAATCCAACAACAGAGTCTTGCACAACCTCGGTGTACATCTCAAATGGAGGAATATCGGGGTTAGAGCCAAGAGAACCCAATACAGCGTTAGCAATGTTTCCAACTCCCGATTGTATTGGTAAGAATGAGGCAGGAATACGTCCTGCTTTCAACTCCTCAACCAAGAAGTTACATACATTCTCTCCAATTTTATTTGTAGTCTCATCGGCAGGAGTAAATGGAGCTACACCATCAGGTAAATTGCTCTCTACTATACCAATGATTTTTGATGGGTCAATTTGAATGTAGGGAACACCCACTCTGTCAGATGGAGTATATATAGGTATCTCTTTGCGATATGGGGGATCTGCTGGTTGATAAATATCGTGAAATCCCTCAATTGCCTCGGGTGTGTGATGATTTAACTCAATTATAACTTTATCAGCCAAATTGCAAACGGTTGGAGCAATACCAACACCCATACAAGGAATTATACGACCATCTTCATAAACCTTACATGCCTCTACAATAGCAAAATCCAACTTGCCATAAAAACCGTAACGTAGGTTTTGAGCCAAGTGAGATAGGTGCATATCGAAGTATTGTATCTCGTTTTTATTTATACCATCACGAGATGATTTATTTGACTGGTAAGGTGTACGTGCATCAATTGCTTTTGCTCTTGCTAAGGCTCCGTCAAGCATATCTCCTGATGATGCACCTGTATATAGTGAAACCTTAAACTCTCTTCCTGCTTGATGTTCAGCCTCGGCTTTTTCTGCCAATGCAGCAGATACTACTTTTGGTGTTCCTGATGCTGTGAAACCTCCAAATCCAATTTTCGCACCATTTTCAATGTGAGATGCTGCCTCTTGGGCTGATATTACTTTAAATGCCATAATAAATATTGTTTTTTCTTATGTTTATTCTACGATTTTGAGTTAAAACCTCGAAAATACTTTCGCTCGCTGTAAAATATTCAAGTAAACTTGATATTATTTTGCTCGCTTATTCGTATTTTTGTGCCAAATTTACAAATTATTCTGATAAATAAAATATGTCGGAGGATAAAAAGCTATTTATTGAAACATACGGGTGTCAGATGAACGTAGCAGATAGCGAAGTGGTTGCATCCATTATGGCTACTTGCGGATATAATCTTTGTGATGATATTAACGATGCCGATGCTGTATTCCTAAACACATGTTCGATTAGAGATAACGCCGAACAAAAGGTGTTGGGACGTTTACAATTTATGAACAGCTTACGCCATAAAAAGGGAAAACTTATTATTGGTGTAATTGGATGTATGGCAGAGAGGGTTAAAGATGAGCTTATAAATAATCACGGAGTTGATTTGGTTGCAGGTCCCGATGCTTATAACGACCTTCCAAACCTTGTAGGTGCTGTTGAATGTGGCGAAAAAGCTATTAATATAGAACTCTCAACCGTTGAAACATATAAAGATATACTTCCTCGCAAAATTGGTAAATCTATATCGGGATTTATCTCTATTATGCGTGGATGCAATAACTTTTGTTCATATTGTATTGTACCATATACAAGAGGAAGAGAGAGAAGTCGTCCTCCACAAAGCATACTTAACGAGTTAAATGAACTCAAAAACAATGGTATCAAGGAGGTTACTCTTTTGGGGCAAAATGTAAATTCGTACCTTTTTGAAGATGAAAATGGTAATAAAACCGATTTCCCTGCTCTTTTACGTATGGTTTCAACAGAGGCTGGAGAGGGTATCAGAATCCGCTTTACAACTTCACACCCCAAAGATATGAGTGATGAAATTTTAAAGACCATTGCCGAGTGTGATAATATATGTAACCATATTCATTTGCCTGTTCAATCGGGCTCAAACAGAATATTGGCTCTTATGAACCGTAAATATACTCGCGAATGGTATTTAGAGAGAATAGCCGCTATCAGACGATATATTCCCGATTGCGGTATCTCAACAGATATGTTCAATGGTTTTCACTCTGAAACAGAGGAGGAGTTTGAGGAGACCTTATCGCTTATGCGTGAGGTAGGTTTTGACTCTTCATTTATGTTTAAATATTCAGAACGTCCAGGAACTTTTGCATCAAAAAAGCTTCCTGATAATATTAGCGAAGAGGTTAAAATTGCTCGTCTGCAACGTATGATTGAGCTACAAAACGAACTCTCGGCAGAGAGTAACCGACGCGATATAGGAAAACGTTTTGAGGTTTTAGTGGAAGGTTTCTCTAAACGTTCTCGCGAACAACTTTGCGGAAGAACTCCTCAAAACAAAACTGTTGTTTTTGATAAAAATAATTATCATATAGGCGATAGAGTGATGGTTGAGATTTATGATTCATCATCGGCTACACTTTTGGGAAAACCTTTAGAAAGTTGTTAGTTTTTAGTTGTTAGTTTTTAGCATATTTAAATATGGAATTATACAAAAAATTGAATAACGTAACGGGATGGGTAATGTTTCTTATTGCAGGCATTGTTTATACCCTTACATTAGAGCCAACCGCAAGTTTCTGGGATTGCGGAGAGTTTATATCTTCTGCTTACAAGTTAGAGGTGGGACACCCACCCGGTAACCCAATTTTTATGCTTACAGGTAGATTCTTTGCAAACTTTGTTTCAGATCCTACACAGGTGGCATGGTGCATAAACTTTATGTCAGCAATGTTCAGTGCTGCAACTATTTTGCTACTCTTCTGGACCATTACTGCAATAGCACGTAAAATTGTTATTAAAAACAATGAGTATTCGTTAAGCAAAACTATAGCCATAATGGGTTCAGGTGCTGTTGGAGCATTAGCCTATACATTTAGCGATACATTCTGGTTTTCGGCAGTTGAAGGTGAGGTTTATGCCTACTCTTCATTCTGTACCGCTCTGGTTGTATGGCTTATACTCAAATGGGAGAATCATGCCGATGAACCTCATGCAAACAGATACATTATTTTAATTGCATATATCATAGGTATTTCAATAGCTGTTCACCTTTTGAACCTATTGTGTATCCCTGCAATTGTTCTTATCTATTACTATAAAAAGTGGAAAAATCCATCGGCGAAAGGCTCAATATTGGCTTTATTGGCATCGTTTGCTCTTATATTCTTCATACTTTACGGATTGGTTCCCGGATTTATTAAAGTTGCAGGATGGATGGAGTTACTCTTTGTAAACAATTTTGGAGTTCCATATAACACAGGTGCAGTAGTATATTTCTTTATGGTTATAGGTTGCATCTGCTGGGGAATATACGAAACATTCAAACAAAAAAGCATTAAAAGATTAAAACTATCATTCATTATTAGTTTAATAATGGTAGGACTTCCTTTTGTTAGTGAAAGTATATTAATATCATTGCTAATTATTGCAGGTTTTGTAGCACTTGTTTTCATACCCAAAAGAGTAAACATAAGATTGCTTAATACCATTTTGACCTGTATAATGGTAATATTTATAGG
>JAZONU010000324.1:0-4838 GCA_045654605.1 Candidatus Caccoplasma sp.
TCTCTAATAGTGCCACCAAAAATGTTTGAGATACCTTTGGCAATATAGAAACTCTGATTGTATCCTCTCTTTTTCTTTCGTTTGCGATGGAGTGGAACAGGAATGATATAATCGAAATTTAGTACTATCTCATCTGATTTCAACTCTTTGGCATACATTTCTCCAAGGTATTGAGCAAGAGGATAGTTACCTGCATATTTAAAATTGTATATTAATTTTGAAAATTGACTTTCGTGAGAGAAGAAGAACCACGAAAAAGCACTATCGGCATGAGCCTTTCCGGCAAATGACTCTTCTGCTAAATTTCTAATACCATTATGAAAGTTAGTGCGCGGAATAGAGGCGATGCACGAGGTGCAAATATGTTTTTCAGAACTTGTAAGAGTAGCTCCGCAACATAGGCATAGGCGAGGATAAAAGAGGTCTGCTATAGCCGAAAAAATATCTTTAATCTTCATTCTTGTCAATCTCTTTTAGGGCTCGGTTTATAAGTTCAGGTTCAAATCCCCTCGAAATAGCAAAATTATATACTGATGCTTTTTTCTTAAAATCCGAGATATCTCCCTTGCTTTTATCTCTTACAACTTTTTTAAGGGTATCAAAATATACCTCTTCGTCAATAATTTCAAAAGCAGAGGTAATATGTTGTTCATCAATCCTTTTTTGACGAAGAGCATAACCTATCTTTATTCTGCCCCAATGACTTATACGAAATTTCTCCGAGACAAAACACTCAGAATAACGGCTCTCATTTATGTAGTTATTTTTACAAAGATACTCAATAATCTCGTCGCAGTTTTCGCTTTCAATCCCCCATTTATAAAGCTTCTCCTTAATATCAAAAACAGAGTATTCAGCTCTTGAGCAGAGAGCAGTACACTTCATCAGAGCCTCCTTTTTAGATAGGCTCCTTTTGTTGTTTTCTATATCTTCGTACATGCAATAAATCTGTTACGCTCGTTAATATCCTTTAAAACCTCAATATCGCGGTAGCCTTTGTTTAATAGCATATTGGACATCTCTTTGTAAAACAGGGGATTAATCTCAAAGAAGAGTCTGCCATTTGGTCTCAATGTTTCGCATCCCAAATCTGCTATTTTGATATAGAAAACAAGGGGATTTTCATTCTCAACAAACAGGGCAATATGAGGTTCGTTGTCCAAAACATTGTCCGACATCTTCTCTTTTTCAAATTGACATATATAGGGAGGATTGCTTACGATAATATCATACTCTCCCTCAATTTTGGGCTGGGCAGATAGAACATCGTATTTGTAAAATGCTACATCGCAATTTGATGATGTACTATTGCTTTTTGCAACATCTAATGCTCCTACCGAAATATCAACACCCTCAACAGAAGCATTTTCAATCCCATATTTTAGAGCGAGAGCAATACAGCCACTTCCGGTACAAACATCAAGAATTTTAGGCGAAGACTCTTTGTGGTTTTCTATTATTAGTTGACAAAGTTCTTCAGTTTCAGGGCGGGGAATAAGTACGTTGTTATTGACAAAAATCTTTAGACCACAAAAGTAGGTGTAGCCCAAAACATATTGCATAGGTTCGCCACCCAATAATCTTTTGGTTATCTCTTCGATTTTTTCTCTATCAACTGCCGAAAATTTTGTATCTTTGACCAAAATATCGGTGTAGGTCATGCCCGAAATCTCCTCTACTATATAACGAGCAATGGAGTTACACTCTCTTGCATCGTAAAGTGAAGAGAGTTGATTGCTGATATATCGGAGCGATTCTTTCATTCTTAATAGTAGAGAATAGTTTAACTACAATACAAAAGTATAAAAAAAATGGACTCAATATTGGATTGCGATAAAATTTATATGCAACGAGCGTTGCAATTAGCACGTTGTGGCGAGGGGAGAGTTTCACCCAATCCAATGGTTGGAGCAGTTATTGTATGTGACGGAAAGATTATTGGCGAAGGATATCACAGAAAGTGTGGCGAGGCACATGCCGAAGTTAACGCTGTGGCATCGGTTGTTGATAAGTCGTTGTTATGCCGAAGCACTATGTATGTAACACTTGAACCATGTTCGCATTACGGCAAAACTCCACCATGTTGCAATCTTATTAAGGAGTGTAAAATTCCAAGAGTAGTAATAGGAATAAAAGACCCATTCCCTGAGGTTGCAGGGCGAGGCATCTCAATACTTAAGGCGGCCGGAGTAGATGTAACAGTTGGTGTTTTAGAGAAGGAGTGCCGATATATAAATCGTAAATTTATAACAGCCCACACAAATCAGCGACCCTATGTGTTATTAAAGTGGTGCGAGAGTCAAGAGGGCTATATTGCCGCTATTGAAAATGGGCAACCCAAACCTGTGCAGTTATCATCACCTGTATCATCTCTATATATGCATCGTGAGAGATCATTTTACGATGCCATTATGGTTGGCACTACAACGGTACTAACAGACAATCCCTCGTTGACAGTAAGGGGGTGGAGTGGTAAAAATCCATTAAGAGTAGTAATTGATAGAGAGGCAAAACTATCGTTGGAAAATAAAATTTTTAACACCGAGGCTCATACTCTTATCTTTACTCATTTAACCTCATCTGTCAGTGATGAACGTTATATAAAAATAGACTTCACAAAGAATATAATACCTCAAATATTAAGAGAGTTGTATGCACGAAATATAACCTCGCTAATGGTAGAAGGTGGTGCAAAAACATTGCAATCTTTTATCGATGCAGGGCTGTGGGATGAAGTTCGCAGAGAGGTATCTCCTCTCTCTATAAAAGAGGGAGTGAAAGCCCCTAAAATTTCATTTGCCAATGCAAAGGTGTCTGAATGTGGTGGTTCTGTAATATATCATCTTAATAATCAATAATTACAGATAGTAAACTTTATTTTCTAAATTTTTTTCTTTTTCTTAAAAAAAAATCTCTTGAAAATTTGCAGTTTGTTTTTTTTTTTTTTTCTTTGTGCAGAATATTATAAATTGTTTAAAAAAAGGAGGTTGCTATGAAACGATTCTACATTTTTCTTGCACTTTTAATTGTATCATCATTTTCGTTAGAGGTAATTGCATATACCGATGTTGTTAATGGGAAACTTTGGTATCAAGAATATTATTCAAATCGCATCTCAGATGATGGCAAAAATTTATGGCTGACAACAAGTCAGGGAATTATAAAGTACAATAAGAGTATGGGCGAAGCTTGTAATGTGGCGGCAGAGGTTGGAGCCACACCTGAATCAACATATACTGCAATTGAGGTTAATTCCGATGGAATAGTTTGTTATTCAGAAGACAAAAAATATGAGAAGTCAAAGGTTTGGGACGGAGAAACACTAATAGATTATGGCTCTTTTTATACAGGCAAGGCATACTCTTTTGCAATTAATTCCAAAGGAGATGTTTGGGCTTCTATTTTGGGTCTATATTTTCCTCCATTAGATTCTGCAAATCATAATACAGGTTATAGCACATTAAATATGAGTTCATCAAGCGTACAAACAGCCATAACGGATATGGCTTTTGATAGCAATGATAGACTATGGATAGCGATGTATGGCGATTATTATTATTTGGGTTATCATAACAACTCTTCAACTAATTCTACGGTGTATGTTGGTGAAAATCCTATTGGTGTTGGAAGCAAAATGATTACCTCAATAGCTATTGATGCTAACGACAATATATGGTATGCAAGTGAAGATGGAATAAACTGCTATTATCAAGGAAAGGGAGAAGAGGTGTGTATGACTAAAGAGCAATATCCTGCAATGCTTGAAAATAGATATTATGGCAATGATATTGATGATGAGGGAAATATATGGTTTACCTCTGAGAATAATTTGCTTAAATGGGATGGAACGCAATTTACTACATACACTTGTGCAGGTTATGAAGAGGCTCGTTCAATGCTTTGTGATGGAGACGTAGTTTGGGTATTATTAAAAAATGATACTCTGTTGAAGTTCGAGAATAATGAATTTGATGCAATAGACTTGACTGAGGCAATAACAACAGATTCTACTATTCCAAGAGCAATTGAATTGGATAAAAATGCATTTGGAATACCGGTTAATCAATTAGGATTCGATACTTCATCTGCATTTACTCTATCGTTTTGGATTAATCCAAAACTATTTAATCATACGATCGTTGTTGATAAAGGAGGAACTAATTTCCTAACCATTAGAGATATATCACAAGGTTGGCCACAAAGTGAGTATGGTTATATGTGGTCGCAAATAGGAAATACGTCAGAACAGAATTTTGACAATAGAATTATAATTGATGCTCGTGAAGGTTTAAGTGGCGGTGCAACCTCAATTGAATTATCTCCTATAGAATTTAATGCATCAGAGTGGAAGCACTTCTCATTTGTATTTGATGTAGAAAATAACTATAGAAAAATTCTCTTGTATGTTGATGGTACACTATCATACGAAGTTAAATACATAGATATAGACCAAACTTCGTGGAGCGAAAATGGTATAATAATGATTGGTGGGGCAAGATATCATCTTGCATCGATGGAGGCATATCTTGATAAGGTGCAACTTTACAGAAAAGCATTAACGCAAGATGAGGTAAAAGAGAGTATGAATACACCTCTGTTAACTGACACCTCGCTTCTTGGATATTGGGATTTTGAGTTCGAGAATACGATAGATGATGAGGGTTATATGCTTTCAGATAATGGTCCAATAAAGGCCGCAATGTATAAAATTTCATCTCTTGGAGGAGTCTCTTCTGGAATAGAGATAATTCCATTTGCATACGGAGAAGGAGTAATGGATATTGAATTTGGAAACACACCTCAAGGTGTAGAACAAAATATATCAGATAAAGAGCAAA
>JAZONU010000325.1:0-7053 GCA_045654605.1 Candidatus Caccoplasma sp.
ATTATCAAAAATAAATAACAACGCTATCACCTTAAACGAAGACGAAGAACAAGCATATATTATTTTTAATACACAAGATAGTACTATTGCTGTTTTTGACGGTTGTAATAATATAGGTGGCGATATAATTGAAGCAGAAGGTGGAAATTTAGTATTAAACATTTCAACTTCAACATTGCAATTCTGTGAAGAGCAAGGAGAGAGTGCAAAACTTGGATCTATTCTTTACACAGCAAATAAGTACAGAATAACAGAGTCTGCAAATGGAGGTAAGATCCTTACAATTTCGGACGGTAAAAATTCAAACTCTGCAACTTTCATAGCAGTTAAAACTGAAGAACAAAAATAATAAGCCATTTATTATGTGGCATTAATATGGAGTTCACAAACTTAAAAAAAATATCAGAAAAATACCGTACAGAACTTAAAGAGGCAGCTGCCCAAGTAATCGACAGCGGTTATTACATAAGAGGCCCAAAAACGGAAGAGTTTGAAAGCAGTTTATGCAGATATTTAGGCTGTAAACATACAGTTGGAACAGGAAACGGATTAGATGCTCTTAAACTAATATTTAGAGCATACATTGAGTTAGGAGTAATGAGTGTTGGCGATGAGGTTATCCTCCCAGCCAACACTTTTATTGCATCATTGGCAGCCGTAATAGAAAGCGGATTAAAGCCAGTAGTTGCAGATATAAATGAAGAGACTCTAAATATTGATATTAGTGCAATAGAGCCACTTATAACTTCAAAAACCAAAGCTATAATACCTGTTCACCTATATGGCAGATGCTGTTGGAGTGAAAAATTAAAGAGTTTGGCACAACAATACAATCTGAAGATTGTTGAAGACAATGCACAAGCAATGGGAGCAAAATCGGCAATCAAAGGATTTGGAGATAGCTATATGTGCGGAGCATTGGGCGATGCAGCAGGCACAAGCTTTTATCCCGTAAAAAATCTTGGAGCCCTGGGAGATGGTGGCGCCGTAACTACTAACGATGACAAATTGGCAGAGGTTATTAGAGCGTTGGGCAACTATGGTTCAGAAGAGAAATATATCCACAAATACGCAGGAGTAAACAGTCGTTTAGACGAAATACAAGCTGCAATGCTTAGTGTAAAACTCAAATATCTCGATCAAGAAAATGCTCGACGCCAAGAAATTGCAGAGCTATATAATAAGCATATAAATTCGGGACAAATTATTAAGCCACTATTTGCCGGAAACGGAGAATGCGTTTGGCATCAGTATGTTATCAGAACAGAGAATAGAGGTGAACTGATGCAAAAATTAGGAGAAAAAGGTATTCCAACAATGATACACTACCCCACTCCCATTCACAAACACCAAGCATATAAAGAGCTAAACGCATTATCTTTGCCTGTTGCAGAGAAGTGTGCAACAGAAATACTCAGTTTACCAATAAGCCCTGCAATGAGCAACCAAGATGCAATATTTGTAGCAGAGGCGGTAAATGGAAGTTTTTAGTTATAAGATAGCAGATGTCAGATATTAGTTTGTAGTTTTCAGTTAAATTTATTATGAAAAAGCGGAAACTAACAACTAACAACTAACAACTATTAAGATGGCAGAATCGCTAAGAGGAAAAACACTTAAAGGAATGATATGGAGCTTTGCAGAGAATTTTTCTTTGCAAGGTATTCAGTTTGTCATTGGAATTCTGCTTGCACGTGTCCTTGCGCCTTCTGACTACGGAATGGTTGGAATGCTGGCAATATTCACAGCTATTGCACAAACACTTATTAATAGTGGATTCAGTACTGCTCTTGTAAGAAAAAAGGACAGAACCCAAACAGACCTTTCAACAACATTTTACTTTAATATTGTTGTTGGTTTTGTTCTATATTTTATACTATTTTTTTCTGGACCATTAATTGCAGATTTTTATAATACACCTTTATTATCAGATTTAATAAAGGTTACTGCAATATCACTAATCATTAACTCATTGTGCATTGTACAACAAGCCCTCTTTACTATAAAGATGGACTTTAAAACACAAGCCAAAATATCGATAATTGGAGCTTTAACAACTGGAGCTACAGGCGTTACTATGGCTTACAATGGGTTTGGTGTATGGTCTATAGTATGGCCAGGAGTTTTTGGTGGAGCTGTAAGATGTATTTTATTCTGGATATGGGGTAAATGGCGACCTACATGGGAGTATTCTTGGAAATCATTTAAAGAGCTATTTGGATTTGGGTCTAAGTTGTTAGCTTCTGGATTAATAGATACAATATACAACAATATATATCCAATAATAATTGGTAAAAAATTCACTGCTGCCGATTTAGGACAATACACCAGAGCAGACGGATATGCTAACCTACCAGCAACAACAGTTACCGGAGTATTGGGAAGAGTTACATTCCCATTGCTATGTCAAATACAAGATGATGATGCCAGATTACAATCAACTTACCGTCAATTAATAAGATTATCAGCATACGTAGTATTTCCAATTATGGTTGGTCTTGCGGCATTAGCAAAACCATTAATTGTATGCTTAATAACTACAAAATGGATAGAGTGTATTCCATTTCTACAAATTCTATGTTTTAGCTTAATGTGGTATCCAATACACGCCTTAAACCTTAATCTGCTACAGGTTAAAGGGCGTAGCGATTTGTTCTTAAAACTCGAAATTATAAAAAAAATACTTGGGGTTGCAGTGTTAGTTATCGCTATCCCATTTGGAATAATTTGGATGTGTGTAGGCAGAATATTTACATCAATTATTTGTTTAGCAATAAACACATACTACACAGGCAAACTAATTAATGTAGGTTTCTTTAAACAAATGGGAGATTTATTACCCATATTAGCTCTATCGCTTTCAATGGGAGCAATAGTATTCGGAGTAAACCTATTCATAGAAGATTTGTTGTTACAAATAATCACAGGATTTATCGTAGGAATAGCATATTATTTATCAATATCATACCTAATAAAATCAAAAGAATTGTTATATTTGCTATCGTTCATAAAAAAGGATAAAAGTTGATAGATATCAGCAATTAGTTTTTAGATGATTGAATGATAATTAATGATTAAAGGCTAAAATGGATAATAAAACAATAACAGTAACATCGCCACTATTACCAAAGTTGGAAGAGTTTATACCAT
The DNA here is from genome assembly GCA_045654605.1 of Candidatus Caccoplasma sp. Lineage (GTDB taxonomy): Bacteria > Bacteroidota > Bacteroidia > Bacteroidales > G3-4614 > Caccoplasma_A. The sequence goes on from JAZONU010000325.1 coordinate 3,151, forward strand.
ACCTACAAGAGATATGGGATAGCAAGTGGATTACCAATAACGGACAATTTCACCAACAATTGGAGAAGGCATTGTGTGAATACTTAAAAGTGCCATACATAAGTTTGTTTACAAACGGAACACTCCCTTTGATAACAGCACTACAAGCATTAAGGGTAACAGGCGAGGTAATTACCACACCATATAGTTTTGTAGCAACAACACACTCTTTGTGGTGGAACGGAATAAAACCAGTATTTGTAGATATTGACCCTGCAACATGCAACTTAGATCCTGCAAAAATAGAAGCAGCAATAACACCAAAAACAACTGCAATTATGCCAGTGCATTGCTACGGAAAACCTTGCGACGTTAAGGGAATACAAGAAATTGCGGACAAATACGGTCTAAAAGTCATATATGATGCAGCACATGCGTTTGGGGTGGAGATAACCCTACCGGGGGGAATGAGGGGGGACTCAATCTTAAATTTTGGAGATATGAGTACATTAAGTTTCCATGCTACAAAGGTGTATAATACCGTTGAGGGTGGAGCTTTAATTGTGAACAATGCTGAGACCAAGAAGCGAATTGATTATCTTAAAAACTTTGGATTTGCAGGAGAAACTGAAGTTGTTGCACCAGGTATAAATAGTAAAATGGACGAGATTCGCTCGGCATACGGATTATTGGCATTGAAGAAAGTTGATGAGTCGATAGCAACACGAAAAAGAGTTGCAGAAACATACCGTAGAGAGTTAAAAGATATCCCTGGAATACGATATTTTGAGGATATGCCGGGAGTAAAACATAACTACTCATACTTCCCTATTTTTGTGGAGAAAGATTACGAAATGACACGCGATGAACTCTATTTCAAAATGAAAGAGAAGAATGTTCTTGGCAGACGCTATTTCTACCCATTGATAAGTACATTCTCAACATACAGAGGATTAGAGTCGTCAGGCCCCAAGAATCTACCCGTTGCAACACGCATAGCAGAGGAAGTAATATGTTTACCAATGCACGATGCATTAAGCGAAAACGATATTCAAAGAGTAATAGATTGTATAAAGAAGTAAGAAGATGAAAAACTTAATAGTGTTAGGAGGAAGTGGTATCGGAATGATAGCAATTTCCATTGCAAAAGAATTAGGAACTTACACAATAGGGGGATTTTTAAATGATGTAATACCTGTTGGCGAATATATTGGTAAATACGACAAATTCCCTGTAATTGGGAAAACAACTGATTTACCAAAATATTTAGAAGATCCTGAGAATGTCTTTTTTATTGCATATGTAGGAATGCAACATGAAGAAGAAGTTTTCAATAAAATTAAAAATTTAAATATTCCTAGCGAAAGATTAGCTACTTTAATACATCCAACAGCAATCATTCCAAAAGGAATGTGTAAAATAGGAAACGGAGTATTAATGGCTCCATTAACCCAGCTTTCTCCTGATACTACATTAGAAGACAATGTTATTATGCTCCCAAATTCATTTTTAGGTCACGATAGCACACTAAAACAATTTGCACATTTAGCAACAAATTCTGTTGTTGGAGCAAATGTAACAGTTGGATATGCTTGCCACATAGGAAGCAACTCAACCGTAAGAGAAAAAGTAAATATTGGCAACTTCTGTCTTGTTGGGGCAGGAGCGGTTGTATTAAAAGATGTTCCTGATAGTTCAATAGTAGTAGGAAATCCTGCAAAATTATTAAGAAGCAAATAAAAGATAATATGAATCAATCAGTTTTAGGACTATATTTTGAAGAGTTTGAAGTTGGTGGAGAAATTAAGCACTCACTCTCAAAAACAATATTTGAAAGTGACAATAACCTTTTCTCTCTACTTACTATGAACCACCACCCTGTTCATACTAATATTGATTATGCTGCAAATAACCAACATGGCAAAATATTGGTTGTTGGAACATTGGTATTCTCAATTGCTGTTGGAATGACAGTACCAGATATTAGCGGTAAAGCAATTGCCAATTTAGGCTATGAAGATATTAAACACCTTAATCCTGTTTTTGTAAATGATACTATATATGTAAAAACAAAAATATTGGATAAACGAGAGTCGAAAAGCAAAAACGACAGAGGTATTGTTTATGTTGAAACTATAGCATACAACCAAAATGGTGTTGAAGTATTGTCTTTTAGAAGAAATGTACTTGTAAAAAAGAGAGAAAATGGAAAATAAAACATATTTGATGCGTAGTTTAATGTTTGTTCCTGCACACAATCCTAAACTACTCGATAGTGCAACACGCAGAGACGCAGATGTTCTGTTATTAGACATTGAAGACTCAGTACCTCCCTGCGATAAACAAAAGGCTCGAGATAATATTAAAGAATTTGTAAAGAGAACAGATATTGGCAAAAAAATGATTTTCCCTCGTGTTAATGACAGAGAGAGCGGAGAGTTATTAAAAGATGCGTATCAACTAACTATTGACGGGGTTGATGGCTTTATGTATCCTAAAGCGACCAAAGGAGAAGATATATACTTCTTTGGAAAATTATTAGAGACCATTGAATATGAGAAAGGATATCCGATAGGAACCTTTAAAATAATACCACTAATTGAAACAGCCGGAGCATTAATAAACATAAAAGATATATGCACAGCATGTCATAGGGTTATTGCAGTAGCCTTTGGGTGTGAAGATTATGTTACAGACCTTGGAGGTAAACACGATTCAGAAGGACAAAGTATTTTTGTTGCTCGCACAATGATAGCAGCAGGAGCAAGAGCTGCAGGTATTATTCCAGTAGATACAGTACATATCAAAGTTCACGATTTAGAAGATCTTGAACGCAACCTAAAAATTGCAAAAAATCTTGGATTTGAAGGCATGCTTGTACTAAATCCAAAAGAGTTACCTTTAGTGCATCAATACTTCTCTCCTACTCCTCAAGAAATTGAATGGGCAAAAGAGATGATTATGTTATCGGAAGAAGCAAAAGCCAACGGACAAGGAGTTGCGGTTAAAGATAATAAGTTTATTGGACCACCAATGGTAAAAATGGCACAAAACATACTTAAAAAAGAGGAACTAATACTTAATAAATAATGTCTGAGAGAACGCCATTAGTAAGTGTATGCACATTAGCATATAACCATGCACCATACATAAGAGAGTGTTTGGATGGTATTCTTATGCAAAAAACAGATTTTGCATTTGAGTTACTAATTCACGACGATGCCTCAACAGATGGCACTGCCGATATAATTCGAGAATACGAAGCAAAATACCCAGATATTATTAAGCCTATCTACCAAACAGAAAATCAATATAGCAAGGGAGTAAAAGTATCTCTCACATATCAATTTCCTCGTGCAAAGGGTAAATATATTGCTTTATGCGAAGGAGATGACTATTGGACTGATCCCCTAAAACTCCAAAAACAAGTTGATTTCATGGAGGCAAATGAGGAGTATTCGTTATGCTTTCATGCATGCAATATTAAATTTGAGGATGGAATAACTCCTCGAAAATTATATAGAGAATGGGAAGAGAGGGATTATTCTTGCTATGAAATTCTCAAAGAGTGGACAATACCAACTGCATCGATTGTATTCAAAAAATTATTTATCGATAAGAAATACAAAAAAATAGCTCTTGATAAAAACTTCATATATGGAGACATTGTCTTATTCCTTCATCTTGCATCAAATGGGAAAGTTAGATGCTTTAAAGAATGCTACTCTGTGTACAGAAGAAATGACGGAGGAGTCACAGAACGATATGCAAAACAAAATGAAGAAAAATTAATCTCTCACTATATTGCTATATCAAAATACTTCAAGGAATCAAGACCATACGTAAACCCAATAATATCTAATCATTTTTTAAATATAGGTGTTACTTATCTTTTTAAAGAGAAAAGAATAAAAGGGATAAGAG
>JAZONU010000326.1:0-1804 GCA_045654605.1 Candidatus Caccoplasma sp.
TTAAAACATTTTTTTATTTATCTTTACTGCACATTTTGTAACTTAGGTTAAATGTTTTTGTTTTTTTCATAAGCACAAACATTTTAGCTGCATTTATTTGCAAGATTTTCAATTAATTATAGCAAGCCATAAGGTATGAACAAAGATACTTTTAAATTTTTATCGGAGCTAAGCGACAACAATAATCGCGATTGGTTTGCTATAAATAAGCATCGATTTATTGAAATTAAATCTGATTTTGAAAATGACATTAGAGTGCTTCTGTCAAAAATGGGAGAGTTTGATGATGAACTGAAAGATTTACAAATGGAACGTTGCGTTTACAGAATTTATAAGGATATGAGATTTTCTGCAGACAAAACTCCTTATAAAACAAACCTTGGTGCATTTATTACAAAATTTGGGAAAAAACTTGACAGAGCCGGATACTATTTACATATAGAGCCTGGCAAATCGATGATTTGTGCGGGATTATGGTTCCCCTCTCCTGCTTTGCTTAAGGCTGAAAGACGTGCAATTTATGATAATATTGAAGAGTTTAGTGATATTATCAACGAGGAGTGTTTTATTAAATGTTTTGGTGGACTGAATTTTGAAAACTCATTAAAAAAACTGCCACCAGGCTTTGATAAAAATTTTGAATATCCCGAACTCCTTAAACTTAAAGATTTTGGTGTTGTGAAATATCTTCCCGATAAATTCTTTTTTGAGGATGATTGGATTAATTCAGCCTGCAAAATTTTTAGTTACACTAAACCTCTAAACGACTTTTTAAATTTTATTATTGACGAAGAAAATTTATAAATAGATAAAACACAAATATAACACTACTATATATGGAATGTTACGAGAAATATAGAGATATGGTAAGAGAGCAACGTGATAATTTCTTTGCTAATGCCGCAAAACGATTCTCTGATGAAGATATGGTTCTTATTCGCAAAGGTTTTGCTTTTGCTGAGATGGCTCACATCAACCAAAAAAGAAAAGCGGGAGATCCTTATATCACTCATCCATTAGCCGTTGCTTCAATTGTTTGTGAAGAGTTAAAGTTGGGAGTTAATCCAATTATCGCTGCTCTACTTCACGATGTTGTGGAGGATACAAACCATACTATTGATGAGATTAAAGCCGGGTTTGGTAATGATATTGCATTTTTGGTGGATGTTCTTACAAAAAAGAAAAGAGATAGCTACGAAACATCTAAACAGGTTGATAATTTTCAACAGATGTTAAACTCTATCCACTACGATATTCGTGCTCTTTTGATTAAGCTCGCCGACCGTCTGCATAATATGCGTACTCTAAAATCTATGAAACCCGAAAAGCAGATTAAGATTGCTGGTGAAACCGATTACTTTTATGCTCCTCTTGCAAACCGTTTAGGATTATATAAGGTAAAATCGGAATTGGAGAATTTAAGTTTGCAATATCGTTCTCCTCACGAATACGAAGACATAAAAAAACAAATTGACAACTATGCTGACAAGCATGCTTCTGCTGCAAAAAAATGGATAAAAGTCATTGAAGATAAACTTGAGGAAAATGGCATTAAGGCTCAGATTGACTGCGACAAACGTACCGTATATTCTATATGGAGTAAAATGCACTCTAAAAACATCTCTTTTAAGGAGGTTGAACATATTAGGGTGATTAATATAACATTCGAGAATTGGGAAGAAATGGGCTTAACTGAAAAACGTTTAGCATTGAGAATATACTCAATTCTTACTGACCTCTACATTGAAAAACCAGGAAGTTTAAATAACTACATTGATACACCTAAAGAGAACGGATACCATAG
>JAZONU010000327.1:0-1824 GCA_045654605.1 Candidatus Caccoplasma sp.
GGCATTCCTTCTGTTGAAACATTTATTATTGATGAGCCTTTTTGGTTTGCCACCATTTTCCCATTTACTCCATATATCTTTACCTCTATACTTTCTATATTACTAAGAGAAAAGATGAAATCTGCTCCGGCATTAACGCTATTGCCCGAAATGATATTAAGAGCACGAGAATTAATGTTTGCTTCCTCTATGCCTGTCTCTTCAGGTACAGGTTTTGAACCCTTAATCATCGACTTTATTGTTTTTGTATCGCTTCCCGCAGGAGTTGTTACGGTGAGTGTTATGTCATATGTTTGATCACGTTCAATTCGCATTATAGGATTACGTTCAGTTTTTGAGCTTATATATAGAGGCTCGGGGTGTATTTCCCACTTCCACTCAACATCTGTTTGATTTACGATACTATAACTCTCAAGTTGTATCTCTGTTGGATATGAAGATGTTGTATTATCTCCCGAACCAACATTCAACAATAGTGGTTGTGCTATGGGTTTAAACTCCTTATCAACTAAATCTCTTTCCCAAATTCCATTGTTTGTTGCTAAACGAGCCACTCCCTCTTTATAGAATGGTAACAAACGGTTAAGTACCATTACCTTGGGAAGACCATCATGCAAATCAACCCAACCATTTGTTGTATCGTCTCGGTATAGAAGTCTTCCACGAGGGGTTGTATATCTCTCGTTCAAATATCCCATAGTAAAGGCAACTGCATATACAGCATTCTTCTCATTTCCAGTCAAAAAGAATCGCCCCACAGTATGAGGAGTTATTGTGTTATCCCACGATGCAATGGTTAATCCATCATCATACTTCTCCCACGATTCTCCATTATTTTTTGTCACCCACATTCCTCCTGGATTGTTATCGCTCACCCAAATCTCATTTTCATTTGTAGGATGTATAGCAATCTTATAGTTTATAGTATTGGTCATATACTCAGGGATGTCATACTCTGTAAAAGTCTCTCCCATGTTGGTTGAGTAGTAAATCCTTCCATATGTTCCAACAACAATCTTATTGGGGTTTGAACGAGAGACTGCTACTGACGATATTGGGTTATTAAATTTGTAAACTTCTGAGAACGATAGTCCATCGTCAGTTGTACGCCACAACACTTTATACTCCTCATCCCAGAAACTTGTACTTTTTACAACATAAAAACTTTGAGCATAACGTGGATCAAATTCAAATCCAATTCCATGTTGAGTTGACTCTTTAGGATATATCCAGAAATTATATAGAGTCTCAAACTCATCGTTCATATCATCAGGAAGTATCACTGCACCACTACCATCGGTATAGAAAACCTTACGAGGATTAGACAAGAAAATATAACCTGTAGGACGCTCTGAACCTCGCATATATATTGCCGCTCCATTATACTGGTCAATTTGCGACATATTTCCGTTATGATTTCTACCGCCAACCATAACATCCTCATTCCAACCTTGATCAAATCCCCACAACTCCGAAGCATATATTCCTTTAAAACGACCTTCGGCATGCCACTCAAAGAAGTCATTACTATAGATTATACCACCATCTGTTGACAACCAAGTATCTCCAGAACCATTAGTTTGAATACATTGTTGGTCGCAGTGCAAATCAAAGTTTGCCTTATTATAGTTTCCATAATAACCACCAACATTCTCTATGGTTTGTCCTCCATCTGTAGAACGATACAACTGAATAATTCCAAACAATACGGTCTCTGGGTCGGTTGCCGATGCTACACATACCATAACGTAATAACCTTGACCACCAAACTTATCAACACTCTCGATTTGATTAACTGGGTCATACTCTACAAACGATGCTCCC
>JAZONU010000328.1:0-5879 GCA_045654605.1 Candidatus Caccoplasma sp.
TTGGCCAAAAATCTCCATTATAATCCAACTTATTAAGACCAGGCATTACTATACCTATTGAATCTTGTGAGCCACTAACATACTTTACTCCTGGAGGGTTTTCAAAACAAAACAAAGTCTTAGCCAGTTTCTCTTTATCTCCGGCAGGGATATCGGTTTGCCATAATTCAATAGCTTTTTTTCTTGAACTTGTTGACATTCCACTTCTGTCGTTGAATTCATATTCAGGTTCAATGCTTATAGTCAATACCGATCCGGGATAGAATTGACTAACGTGAGGTTGATCTAACCAACCACCTGCAAGGTCTATTCTGTATGGAATATTGCACTCTTTGCGTAGAGCTGTTGTTGAACGTACGGGAAGATTTCCATGAGGTATTCGTTTGCTAACAACATATTCAATGCCAAGTTCTTCGCAGAATTTGGCTTTTAGAGGAGTGCTTCCGTCGCTATTAACAAAGAATATGTCTGGTTTTAATTCTCGAACCTCTTTCTCAAAGTCCAAAAGTCCGCTACCGCTGTTAACCCATGCGTCTTTAACAGCCTTAAGAGATTTAACCATATACAATCTTTCATCTTCTGTATTGATGGTTTTTCTTGCTTTAAGCTCCTGTATGGTTTTGTCAGAACCTATACCTACATACAAATCTCCATATTTTGCTGCCTCTTCAAAAAATGCGACATGCCCACTATGTAGCATATCATAGCAGCCCGATACAAAGACTTTCTTTTTTACATCATTGCTCATATCTTTTCTAAATTACCTTCTTCATTAAGCTTGTAATAATCAACACCATTTCCGGTATCAACTATAAATGTATCAATTAAATCTTTAACAACAATATTTTTGTCAGTTTTAATATGAACTGTACAGTTTTTTGCATTTATAAAAGAGGCATTTCCTATTGCGGCATTCTCATTTTCATCCTTTATTAGAAAATCTCTTAAAGAACTCCATGTTCCAAGATCTGACCATCCAAATTCCGAGGGTAGGGTATATATATTGTTGGCTTTCTCCATAATAGCATAGTCCACCGATATTTTTTGAATATTGCTATAGACTTCTAATACAGCATCAATCTCACTGTTTGTATCAAATGAGTTGCTAATATTTTCAAAAGCAGAAATAATATCGGAAGCATACTCTTTAAAGGAGTTCATAAGAGTTGATAATCTCCATAAAAATAGTCCCGAATTCCAATAATAGTTACCTTCGTTTATATATTTAAGAGCAATATCGTATGATGGTTTTTCTTTAAAAGATAAAACCTTCTTAATATCGCCATCACAATTATCAGCCGCAATGTACCCATAACCTGTGTGAGGAGAAGATGGGGTAATGCCAATAGTTACAATCGCATCGTTTTTTGTAATAAAATTTAGAGCATTGCATATTGTATCTTTAAACCTTATTGTATCAATAACAGAGTGGTCTGCTGGCGAAACAATTATTTCTGCATCCCCTTTGCACCTATTTTTTATTTTGCATCCGGCATATGCGATACAAGGAGCTGTATTACGCATAAATGGTTCAAACAAGATGTTCTCTTTAGGAATGTCGGGTAGCTGTTCATATACAATATCCTTGTAATTCCCTGAAGTTATAATCCATACATTCTCTTTAGGAACAATGCCTTTAAATCTATCTATGGTTGTTTGTAACAAACTTTTGCCCACACCTAAAATATCAACAAATTGCTTTGGACATTCAGGGGTGCTTATTGGCCATAATCTGCTACCAACACCTCCAGCCATTATTACAAGATGCCTCTCCTTATTTATCTGGTTACACATTATTTATATATTCCTATTTAGTATTAATATTATATCGTAAATCAATTATTCGCTTTTTTGTCTAATAACTCAAATTTTGAGTTTTGGCTAATATATTCAGGAATAATATCTTTCATTGCAGCAACAATCTTTTCATCATTAAATTCCCATGCCATCTCAATTAAGTTGTCAAATTTAGGAACAATTTCGTTATAATCATATTTTCGAACCTTGCCAATCATAATTCGTTTGTGATTGGTGTTGTCAGTAATCTCTTTATCATTCAGAAGCTCTTCATAAAGTTTCTCACCAGGGCGTAATCCTGTCTCAATAATATCAATATCCGTATAAGGTTTAAGCCCCGAAAGTTTTATCATTCGTTTTGCAAGGTCATATATTTTTACGGGTTGTCCCATGTCGAATACGAATATTTCACCACCATTACCCATGCATCCTGCTTCTAATACAAGTTCACAAGCTTCGGGAATAGTCATAAAATACCTAATTATTCGTTTATCTGTGAGGGTAATAGGTCCACCTTTGGTTATTTGCTCCTTGAATAGTGGAACAACAGAACCATTGCTTCCAAGAACATTACCAAATCTTGTTGTTATAAATTTAGTGGAATTATCTCCTTTAGTCTTCAAATTTAGAGCAAGAGATTGAACATATATCTCTGCAAGACGTTTTGATGCACCCATAACGTTTGTTGGGTTTACTGCTTTATCGGTAGAAACCATTACAAACTTCTCCGCATTATATTTTAGAGCAATGTCTGCAAGATTTTTACTTCCACCTACATTTGTTCTTATTGCTTCGCTTGGGTGAAGCTCCATCATAGGAACATGTTTGTATGCCGCAGCGTGGAAAACTATCTGAGGTTTGTATTTGTTAAATACTGATTCTATTCGATTTGTGTTTCTAACATCCCCCATAAATGGTATAATTATATTACCATATCCTGCATTTTGCATTTCAAGAAGTATGTTGTGCATAGGAGTTTCGGCATTATCGAACATAACAATCTTTTTAGCATTGTATTTTGCCAATTGTCTAACAATTTCGCTACCTATCGAACCTGCCGCCCCAGTAACCAATACTATTTTATTTTCAATAAAGTTTGTTATGTTTTCAATATCAGGTTCAATAACATCTCTATTAAGAAGTTCCTCAATTTGAATATCATGAACATTGCATGAGATAGGAATGTTTGTATCACCTTTGCTGTGTCTTATTAAACTATCAGATATCTGTCTTACTTTAATATCTGCATCGAGAAATGCATCGATACCTCCATTTCTTAAGAATGAAATTTGTGATGGTTCAAAAATCAAAACATTTGCATTAAGTTTTTCAAATGTTTTTCCCACTTTTTCTGGAGAGAAACGTTTAATAGGTAATCCATCAATTTCGGCATTACTATATCTCTCCTCTTTTATCCAAAGAAAAGCAACGGGGTCATATTTGCCTTTAATCTCGTGTTTTAATTTGTTGGCAAGAGTAACTGATTCCGCATCAGAACCTAAAATGATAGCTCTTGTTTTTTTATTAGTCCCCGTCTCGTATTCAATACCTTTTAGATATAGAAGCTTTGCTATAAGTCTGATGGTTGCAGAACAGAATATAATAGCTAATCCCATACCTATAACCAAGATGTTGTGCGACAATACACGCACACTTGTAATATGCTCTACAATTATATTGTTAGCAATTAGTATAAGTGTAGCAATAGAAACGGAGATGATTAATTTTACGGTATCAACATTTCCACTATATCTTACAACTCCCAAATATGGTTTAAATATGACGTAACATATCAAATATACTGTAAAGATGAGAAATAACTGTCCTGAAAATTTTGATAAATCAAAATCAAAATTAGGGAATAGAAAAACCTTAGCTGTTGGAATAAGACAGCAACAGAAGATAACAACCAACATATCTACCCCCAATACTATATAAGGGTGCATTTGGTTGTGTTTAAACCATAAGGCAATTCTTTTGAGAATATTAAACTTTGTATTCATATTCCCATAAAAAAACCTTTTAGTTTCATTTATTAATCTTTTGAAATAGTTTCTACCCATAATTAATATTCAACAAAACTTTTCTTAAATTACAAATAGTTATTCTATCTGTTATTTTGTATGTGTAAATAAAAATAACGTTTTATAAACCAAATATATACTAAACATAAAATAAATATTGCCACAAAAAGATATGTGTAACAATAATTAAAGCACAATATATAGCCTACAAAAATAAAAGTTTGCAACAACATATACGATAACGATACAACCAAATGTGGAATTTTTAGTTCGTTAGCCATAATTTGATAAGCGTGTTTTCGGTGAGCTTCAAAAATATTTTCGTGAAGCATAATTCTATGAATTATAGTTAAGATAGAGTCCACCCCATATAAAAGAAGTAAAACTATGTAACTGAAGTTTTCAGTTTTGATGATAAGCTCCCCAAGAAGAAAGAGTATAATAAAAGCCATTGCAACAGAACCACAATCACCGGCAAAGCATTTAGCTTTTTTTCTAAAATTAAAAAAGTTGAAAACCAAACAACCTGCAATTGCAATGTATATAAGTTCTGGCATTACAAAAGGAGTCATAGCTTCGTTTATATAAGCCAAAGCTCCCAAAACTACAAGAGAATATCCGCCTGTAATACCATTGATGCCATCCATAAAATTGTAGGCGTTTATGATGCCCGTACAAAAGATAAAGGCAATCAAAATGTACCACCAAGGAAATACTCCATCAAATAATCCCCATTGCGTAAACATTAAAGCCATAGCTGTAAAGTGGAATAAAATTCTAACCTTAGAGCTGAGGCTTATAACATCATCAATAAAACTTATAAAGGTAATAAGCGAAAGGCCTAACAGAAACCAAGGATAGGGGAATCCAAAAAGCATTGCAAAATATACAATAGCAATATAAAATATAACGCCACCACCTCTAAGAGTAATACTCTTATGAGAACTACGTTCGTTGGGTTTGTCAATGATGTCAAACTTATCAGCAATTTTAAAATAAACAAGTTCAGCAACAAATAAAACAGGTATTGCCAAAGCAACTAACCACCAACTCATTGCACTTTGAATTCCTACTGATGCCATAATCTATACGTTTAAAATCAAAGTTATGAATTTCTAAAACTCAACAAGGTTTTATACATGCCTTTTTCAGATGATATAGGCATTTTCTCTATATTTAGAGCCTGTTTAATTTTACTGTTGTCAACAACAAAATTCTCTGTAAGCTTCATTAAGCGTTCGCTATTTAAGGGTAAATGTATAAAATCTCCAATTTTAGCAATACATCTTATAAAACCTTTGCTTATGCCCCAAATAGAAGGTTTTTTGCCCCTCGATTTTGCAATAAGAGCAATAAGAGTGTTTGTAGAAAGGGGTTTATCGTCGGCCACGTTATATAAACCACTTGTGATATCCTTTTCAATAAGACTCTTTATGATAAAACAAAGATTGTCTATGCCCATAAAAGAGCGAAGATTATCGAATTTACCCAATGGCCAAGGAATACCTTTTTCAACCACTTTGTATAGCAGATTAAGATTTCCTTTGTTTCCCTTGCCGTGAATCATAGCTGGGCGTAGAATATACACACTTTTCCCAGAAAAGTTAAAACCTCCATTGTTAATAATATACTCTTCAGCAGCACGTTTCGACCTTCCGTATGGAGTTTGAGGGTCGCACGTAACATCTTCTCTTAACGCGTCAGATTTAACCCTGTCAGTTGCAGCCTTAACGCTACTGAAAAATATAAAGTTTTTAGCCTTTGATGCCGAAAATAAATCAAATACACGTTTGGTAAGCTCGGTGTTAATCTCAAAATACTTACTCTCCTCGGTAGTATTTTTAGTGTCGTGAGCCATACCCGCAAGGTGAATAACAGCATCTAACTCATCCCAGCAAATACTCTCAACCTCACTCCACGAGAAAAAGCTATCATACACCCCTTGCCCTTGCTTAATATCAAGAGCAATAAGATTACAATCTACCTCTTTTTTTAAGAATGTAGATAAATTAGAACCTACAAAACCATAAGCCCCGGTAATCAAAATATTTATTTTCT
>JAZONU010000329.1:0-1667 GCA_045654605.1 Candidatus Caccoplasma sp.
GATATATCAGGGTATTTATACTCCATATTGCTATTAGAAATGGCTTGGTGCGAAAGCGTTTGGGTAGCTGCCTGACAATATATATATCGGATATTATATTTATCGCCAATAGCAACATAGATAATAGTAGAGAAATTCTCATATAAATGATGTTTTTTATTGCTTCAAAATTACATAAATTATTTTGTTTAAAATTGTCATCATATCATTAATTATAATTAATTTTGCAGAATTGAAATTCTTTTATTTTAAGAGTGTAATCAAACTATTTATATAAAAAATGGAATGGCTTAATAATCTTATGTTTTCTCCGGGATTAGCGAATACTGTAATATTGTATTCGTTTATTATTGCTGCCGGAGTGTGGTTGGGTAAGAGAAAAATTTTCGGTGTTTCTCTTGGTGTTACGTTTGTTTTGTTTGTGGGTATTTTGGTGGGACACTTTACCGATTACTTCTCAATCAACAAACATGTGTTGGATTTTGCAAAAGAGTTAGGTCTTATTCTTTTTGTTTACTCTATTGGTTTACAAGTTGGACCGGGATTCTTCTCCTCTTTTAAAAAGGGTGGTATGACACTTAATGCGTTAGCATTAGGGGTTATATTCTTAAATGTGGCTACAGTTATTGCTATATACTTTTTAGCTGATACTAAAATGGAAGAGTTAGTTGGTGTGCTTTCGGGTGCCGTAACTAACACTCCTGGATTAGGTGCTGCTCAACAAGCTCTTGTTGACCTTAAGCAATCACCAGATATACCTGCTGCAGGATACGCGGCTGCTTACCCCCTTGGCGTTGTTGGTATTATTATATCAATGATTGTTATTAAAAAGATTTTTAAAATCAATACTAATACTGAAAGCAAACAGATTGAGGAGGAAAATGAAGCGGCTGTTCTTAAACCAATAATTATGAGTCTTCAAGTGGAGAACAAAATGTTGGATGGCAAAACTTTAAGACAGATTATCGACTTCTTGGGTAGAGATTTTGTTATTTCGAGAATTAAAAAAGGTGAAGATGGTGAGGTTATTATCCCTCGTTCAACTACCGTGATAAATAAAGGCGACTATATGATATTGGTGCTTTCGCCTACTGACGAAGAGGCTGTTGAGGCATTCATTGGTCAAAAGGTTGAAATGGACTGGGACGCAATCGATGCTCCTGTTGTGTCACGCAGAATTTTGGTTACTAAACCCGAATATAATGGACGCACTATAAGCTCGTTAAAATTGCATGCTGGTTTTCAATTAAATGCCACTCGCGTAAACCGTGCAGGTATGGACCTTGTTGCTGCCCCTAACCTAAAACTTCAAATGGGCGACCGTATGACAGTGGTTGGAAAATTGGAAGATATTAAACGTCTTGCCGACAGAATGGGTAACTCAATGAAGCGTTTGAATGAGCCTAATATGATTACCATTTTTGTTGGTATTCTTTTGGGTATTATATTGGGAAGTATTCCTATTAAATTTCCCGGAATGAGTACCGCTATGAAGCTTGGTTTAGCAGGCGGTCCGTTAATTGCCGCTATTTTGATAGGAAGATTTGGTTATAAATTTAAACTTATTACTTATACTTCAACGAGTTCGAGCTTGATGCTACGCGAGATTGGTATATGTTTATTCCTTGCAAGTGTTGGTTTTTCGGCAGGTGGAACTTTTGTTGACA
>JAZONU010000330.1:0-2364 GCA_045654605.1 Candidatus Caccoplasma sp.
CTCTTCACCACAATTTTTAAACATATTTACTTTTTGTTTAGGTAAATAGAAATCATATTTCGTTTGCTAACACCCTCCCAATAACATTCAAGTTAGTTAAAGAGAAGAGATAATACAAATACTCATTAACTAACTGCTAACAACTACCCGTAGGGCGGTTGAGTTTACGAAACCGAAAACTAACAACTCATAAACTCTTTACGCTCTTCAAACGAAAATTTCTCGATAGCATAGCGTAGCATAGTACGGGGCATAACAGCTTTAAACTCATTTAAAAAAGAGCGAAGTTGTTCGGTATTGCGTTTACCTGCTTCTCGAAGCATCCAACCAACAGCCTTTTGCAAAAGGTTGTGTTTGGTATTCATAAATATTTTTGCAAGTGCGTATGTATGGGTAAATTCTCCTTTACGAATAAAGTATAGCGTTGCAACAACAGCAATGCGTTGCTTCCAAAGGTGGTCGCTTTGTGCAAACTCATATAGCAGAGAGCAATCTTTATTGAATAGATGTTGACCAACGATGTTTGGTGCAGTGAGGTCAACCAAATCCCAATTGTTAATGTAGTCGGCGTTTGATGTGTATATTTCAAAGATTTGTTGTTTCTTATTGTTGGCGGACACAGCATGCTGTGTCCCTACTTTCTGCTCCTCATAAATCTTTACAAGCAGAAGTAGTGCAGTAAGTCTCGCTTCGTGATAGGGTGAGTGGAGTAGTGTTTCAATCTCATTGAGGGTAATATCTTGCCACACCTCTTTTACTATTGCTCTTACTTGAGGTACCATAACCCCCAAGAACTCATCGCCATAGCCATACTCTCCCACGCCCGTTTTAAAAAAACGTAGTTGCACTTTGTGTTTCTCGTCCGATGCAACACCTTTTAATCTCTCTATAATTTCATTAGCAACCATTATAGCTAACAACTAACAACTTATTGGACTAATTCATGCTGACAACATGCTGACACAGCATGCTGTGTCCCTACTCAACTAACAAAGCTGCGAGTAAGCAAGAGCAAAACAAGTTTACTTGAATTTTGCCGAGCGTAAGCAGGTTCGAGGAACGAATGTTCCTCAACTAACAACTTCATTTACCCTAAACACTTCGCCACCTTCGTAAAAGTTTATGATGTTTTGCGAAACGACAAAAGCCATTTCGTTGCGAGTTTCAACGGTTTGAGTTCCAAGATGTGGGTTTAACACAGCATTATCAAGTGAGGCAAGTTCATCAGATGGGTAGTCTCCATTCTCAAAGACATCCAATCCTGCACCCCAAATCTTACCACCTTTAAGAGCCTTAACTAATGCTTTTTCGTCAACTAATGGACCACGAGCAGTATTTATAAGTATAGCATCTGGTTTCATTAAGTTAAATTCGCGTTCACCAATAATATGGAATGTTTCGGGAGTATATGGGGCATTAATCGAAACAATATCGGCACACTTCAAAACCTCATCTTTGCTCATATACACAGCACCATATTTAGCCTCTTCCTCTTGACTCATTCGGTTACGTTTAGTATATACGATCTTCATCCCTGCTGCCACTGCACGTCGAGCTAAAGCACAACCAATTCTACCCATTCCGATAATTCCGAGTCTCTTACCATATAACGAATGGCCAAGATTTTCGAGCAATCCAACATGTACGTTGCCCTTAATTCTTATTCTACGGTCCATTTCTGCAATACGACGGCTAACAGCATATATTAAACCCATAGCTTGGTCGGCAGTGGGTTCAGTAACAGAGTGAGGCGTGTTTGTTACCTGTATGCCATTACGGGTTGCACACTCAACATCAATATTATCAAAGCCAACAGCATAGTTCGAAATCAACTCCAACTTTTTCCCCTTAGTTATGAGTGCCTCATCAACTTTGAAATTGAACATCGATTGCAACACCTCATAATCATCAATCATCTCTAAAACCTCTTCGTATGTAAACGACTCTCTCCCTTCAGGCGGAAAAGTAACGTCAAATTTCTCAATCAACTCGGCATAACCAGCTCTGAACATATTATATGTAACAAGCACTCTCTTCTTCATAATTGTGATAAATTTATATTGCGAAGATACTTTAATTTTTTTATATGTTGTATATTTGTAAAATCTATTTGGACGATAGTTCTTATGAGTGATAAAAAAGCTACAGCAATATTCAATCCCTTAACCTATCCCGTATATGTAATGGCAAAGCCAATAGGGGCGTTGTGCAACCTCGATTGCCACTACTGTTATTACCTCGAAAAGAACGAACTCTATAAAGGAGTCTCGCCCAAAATGAGCGACGAAATATTGGAGCGTTACATAAAGGAGGATATCGAGTGTCAACCCACGCCAAATGTTTTGTTTACATGGCATGGGGGCG
>JAZONU010000331.1:0-6709 GCA_045654605.1 Candidatus Caccoplasma sp.
CAATTGTTCTTGCATACTCAACATCCGTATTATTCTTTATTATATTTGCAACTACATTTTTTAAAAAATTATGCACAACAAATATAAAACAATTGGACAAATATATAAAGTTCACTTTAATATTTTGCCAACGAATATAAAACATATTCTTTAGATAGAACAAATATACATAAAAAATGTGGTATATAGTATTGTTGTTTACTTTTATTATACTTAGTTTTGCTATATTTGCGATGGCTGTGAGAATTTTATTCAAAAAAGGAGGTAAATTTCCGAACAGTCATATTGGAAAGAATAAACATTTAAAGAAAAGAGGCATAACTTGTTCTGTTTCGACTGATGCACGGGATAGAGCAAAAAAGAACCTCTATGATATTTTAAAAGAGAATAATATTAAAAATTAATACACGTTTTATTTTATGAAAAAACTAAACAAAACACTACTTTTTATTATTGCTGCTATTTTTACCATTTCAACATTTACTCAATGTAAAGAAGAGCAAAGAACCGACGAAGGAGGAAATGGAGGAGTTGTTATTCCAAATGATAGCACAGGAAAAGTCGGAATTAAAATTGCATACGTTAATATCGAAAGATTAATGACAGAGTATTCTCTTGCCAAAGATTTAAATCAAGAGATGTTAACATTGGAGGCTGACATGAGTAAAAAAATTGAAGAACGTGGCAAATCTTTAGAGAAAGATATGGCAGAGTTCCAACGCAAATATGAGAACAACGCTTTCCTTAGCCCCGATCGTGCTCAACAAGAGTACCAAAGAATTTCAAATGAAGAGGCAAAACTTCAAGAGTATGTACAAAAACTTCAATCTGAGGCTCTCCAAACCACTCAAAAGATGCAAATAAGAATTAATGATTCTATACAAAACTATGTAAAAACAGTATTGAGTCCTGCATATGATATAGTTTTAACAAGTGGAGGTTGCCTTCATATTACAGAGTCTATGGATATTACCTCTGCAGTGGTAAATGATTTGAATGCTCGTTATCAAAAATAATTGAATATATAGAGATTAACTAAATAACTTATTAACTTTTTTAATTATCACATTATGAGAGACATTATTATTGATGCGTTGATACACGCTATTAAGGAGACTCTTGTTTTTATCTTCGTAACTCCATTTAATTTATGGGTTAAAGCTTGTACTAAATTAGCAGAACAAAAAAGAAACAAATCTTTGAATCTACAAGGAATTAACAGCCAATGGCCTTTCCTTACATTCTTGAAAAGATTCAATTTTGACTTTTACTTTGATGCTTGTATAGTTTTATTGTATCCTATCGGAATATTAGTAGCTGTTTATTTATTCATCTTGGGAATAGCTAATGGTTTCGCAGGTCAAGGATTTGTCGTAATGATTTTTACTTTGATTGGTTTCTATTATTGTCCTTTCTACATTGCATTATTCAGAGATATTTGCCAAGTATTGCTAATACCTTTCCGCAAATTCTTAAGCTGGGGTTCTAAACCTGCACAATATATGGATCTTAACATCAACAAATAATTTACATATATTAAACACAAAAAAAGGATTGCTTTTGCAATCCTTTTTTTGTGCATTTATTAATATTTCTAATCTGTGGTATTTGCTACAAATTAAAATCCACGTTTATCGTATGCCTCTTTAAGACGATTCATTGCCTCTTCCATTATAGGACGTGGCGATGCCGCATTAAATCTCATCCAACCTTCTCCTCCAGGACCAAACATATCGCCAGAGTTAAGAGCCAATCGTGCTTCGTTTACAAAAAAGTCGTCCAACTCTTTTTGTGTTGTAAAGTCCAACTCTCTACAATCGAAGAACATCAAGAATGACGCTTCGGGTTTCATTGCTTTAATTTTTGGCATCTCGGCATTTAAGCGGTCGTTTACATAATCCATATTTGCAAATACGTATGTAAGCATTTGATTCAACCACTCTTCACCTTGGTTGTAGGCAGCCTCGGCTGTTACAAAGGCAAATACATTTCCGCCAGAGATATGGTTGTTGTCTAAATAAGGGAAGGCACTCTTACGAATCTCCTCATTGAATATCAATATTTGAGATGTTACCACACCAGGCATATTGAATGTTTTTGAAGGAGCCATAAATGTTATAGAGTTTTGTCGTGCCTTTTCGCATGATGCCGCAAAGGGGAGATGGCGATGTGGGGCATAGGTCATATCTGCATGTATCTCATCACTCAATACGAGTGTTCCCTCTTCGGCACATATTTCTGCCATAAGGCTTAACTCCTCTTTGCTCCAACGACGTCCACCCGGGTTATGAGGGTTACAAAGGACAAAGATTTTACAACCTTTTATATCGCGACGCATTGCATCAAAATCTATTCTATAACGTCCGTTCTCTATTATAAGAGAATTATGCACTGCTTGGCGTCCTGTTGCCGCAATTACGTTGTGGAACGGATGATATACGGGTGGTTGTACCATTACCTTATCTCCTGGGTTGGAAAAGTGGTTAATCATCATATATATACCGGGAACAATTCCCGGCACGTGATGTATCTCCTCTTTCTTTACGGTTAATCCGTAACGACGGTCTGCCCAGCGTATAAACGACTCGAAATATCCGTCATGAGGTTGTGGATAACCCAATATCTCATGAGATAATCGTTCTTTGATTACATCTGTTATAAACGATGGAGTTTTGAAGTCCATATCAGCAATCCACAAAGGAAGAACATCTTCTCTACCCCATAACTCTTTTGTTGAATCGTATTTTACCGACTGCGTTCCATGACGGTCAATCATTTCATCAAAATTATACTTCATATCTTCTCTGTCGTTTAAAACAATTATATATCCTTATTTATCTCTCTTATTTACTCTTCGCATGCCTCTTGCTCATCTATTTGAGACAGTTGCTTATTGGCCTTTGTACTCTTTACGCCCAACTTCATAAGCTGATTTGCTGATGTGGCTATGCTCTTATTTCCATCATAAAGTTTCTTTTTCACCTTCACAAATTGGTCATCAACCTTTCCGAAGAGAGTTTCCAACTCTTCGATATGTTTATAAAATTCAGCAACTCTATTGAGCATATTCTCAGCAGAACGTATTATGCTTTCCTGATTTCGTTGCTGCACTACCTGAGCCCAATAGTTCTCAATCATTTTTAAAAGAGCAAAAAGCGATAATTCGCTTGTTATTATCACCTTTTCATCGTATGCTTCGTACCACAACGAAGGTTCTGCCTCACGCATAAGTTGCAAAGCTCCCTCATTTGGGATAAACATCACTACACAATCTATTGTCTCTCTTCGAGAGTTCTTTTGATATGTTGCATACGATTTTGAAACAATCTCCTTTATGTGCGATTTTATGCTTAAAATATGCTTTTTTAGAGCAACCGTTCTCTCCTCTTCGGTTTGAGCATTACACCACTCTAAATAGGAGGTAAGCGACACCTTTGAATCAATTATCAAATCCTTATCGGGATAGTGAACTATCACATCGGGTATCATTCGTTTTTGAGTATCTTCGTGAAGCACAGCCTTTCCCTGTTCATCGCGAATAGTTGTCTGACACTCAAAATGTTCTCCCTCTTTTAATCCACTTCTCTTAAGAATGTCTGTCAATACCAACTCCCCGTAAAGTCCTTGCGTTTTTGATTTCCCCTTTAACGCCTCTGCCAATTTATTTGCTTCGGAACCAATTTGAGAGGTACGATCCATCATATCTCTAATAACGGTATCCAATGATGATTTTTGTGCCGCACTCTTTTCGCGAGTATCCTTTATCTCCTCACCCACCTTCTTCATTTCATCTTTTAGGGCTTCTATAAATGGAGATAGCGTATTTTTATTATTCTCACCAAGTTGTTGTGTCTTCTCTTTCAATAACTCTTCTGACAACTGTTTAAATTGCAACTTTAAAGTTTCTGTTTGTTGCTGAAATTGTTCAGACTGTTGTTTTAAACGCTTGACTATCTCCGCCTCTTTATCGGCAAGCATCTGTGTCTTTGCCTCGTTTTCGGCTTTAAGGGTGCTTGTCTCTTTAAGCAATCTTTCTCGCTCGCTGTTTATAGAGGATATATCCTCTTTTAGTTGCTGCAACTCGTTTATTTTTTCATGAAAGAGTTGTTGCTTTGCCTCTCGCTCAGTCTCTATTTTGACATTCTCTATCTCAATTTCCGACTTTCGATGGTTTGCTTCAGATAGTTGTTGGGTTAAGGTTATAATTTCATGCTCCTGCTTTTTTACAAGAGTGTTTTTTGCTTTTACTACAATCAAGAGTAAAAGTGCCATAACCGCTACTCCTATTCCCAATCCTATTGCTATTTCCATTTTCAGTTGTCAGATATCAGTTATTAGCTATCAGTTGTTAGTTGTTAGTTATCAGCTATTGGCTGTTTAGGACATTAGTGTCATTAGAGTCATTTAGGGTGCTACCTCCTAAATCTTTTCTATTCTCCCCTCTCTTCGGGAGAGGGGTTGGGGGTGAGGACCTTAAATTCCTCTCAAACGTTTTGCTGTTTTAAGAGCCTCGTTGCGAATCTTGTCGCTGTATGCATCGCTTGCCCATATTTGCTCACAGAAAGTTATTATGTCGTTACGTTTGTATGAGTAGTTGAACCATCCGAATGCCTCAACTATTGCACAGCGTAAATCTTCGTCGCTCTCCTCCGCAAACATTTGCATCATCTTATCTGTTGCTGTGTGAAGATTTTTATTGCGGAAGTTACGCATCATATTTATCTTCTCTTTTACAGTTGCATTAGGAGTATCTAACTCTTTTTCCATTATTACATTTGAGTAACGTCCGAACAATGCTTTAATTCTTGCAACCTCTTTATCTCTGTCATAATAGTTTTTGCAAGGATCTTGTTTCTCAAATTCTGCTAAAATCTTATCTTGTGGGAACAACTCCAATGCTCCGCGTAGTTGGAAGTCAACACGTGAACCATTTGCAACGCGAGAGATTGCTGATACTAATGCCGGAATTATTCTCTCATCGCCACATTTTCCTGCATATACTCCACCAAAGCGTTGTACTATCTCGTATGAGTCGTTAAGTGCAAGTGTTATTGCCTCTACAAAGTTGTCATCTTTGAATGTTGTTAGCATCATAAATGCAACCAAGCGAACTGTATTCTCGGGTGCTGTTTTGAACACCTCTA
This sequence comes from Candidatus Caccoplasma sp., assembly GCA_045654605.1. Classification (GTDB taxonomy): domain Bacteria; phylum Bacteroidota; class Bacteroidia; order Bacteroidales; family G3-4614; genus Caccoplasma_A. Next base: position 5,145 of record JAZONU010000331.1, read on the forward strand.
ACAACTCTGCCGATGTGATGCCTTTGTTTTTAACCAACATCTCCATTGCGAAACATTTAATTGCCGGGTCAGCATTTTTAAGTTGTTTTTTCCAGAATTTATTGTTTTTGTAGATTGCATCGTTTACATTGAACGAAACCTCTGTCCCCGGTGCAAATGCAAATGTTGGGTCTCCAAAAACGTGTGCTCCTAAGTATGGGTTGTATTTAACCATATTTCCTACTCTTAGTCCATATCCTAACATACCAATGTGGCGGTCGCACCATTTATCTTGTAGTGAGTTAACGCTGTTTGCAATAGCTACAACGCAATCGCCACCCTCAAAAATATACTCCTCCGCCATATATTCATCGTAGTTGAATGCTCCGTTAAAACAAGCATCAAGGAATACTACTTTTGCATTTGGTTGATATTTACCAAGGTCGGTAATGTGAAGGTCAAGTTTGTCGTTGTAAAGTGAATCTTCAAGTATTGATGCACGTGTAAAGATTGAGTCTAACCAATGTAGAGGTATATCGTATTTTTTTGCCCAGCGTTCGCGTGCAGCATCTTTATCCTCACCACCCTCTACTGCTTTGCGAATTTTTGAACGGAAGAAACGGTTTGCCGATTTCAACTCTTCTGCTGCATTCTTTGGCAATGGGTATCCGTTTAGATACTCCTCATCGGGATATCCGTGGTGGTGAAGTACTGCTAACGATAAATCTTTACGTTGCATTTGACACATCAATGGGAATTTACTGAATTCGTCATCAAGGTGGTCTTGGAATACGATTCCGTTTGCTTGACGTTGCAACCATGGGAAATGCTCACGATATGCTATTTTCTCGTCCATACGAGCAAGTATCGACTCTGAGTTGTATCCGTGTCCTGCAAAATAGAAAACTTGTGATAGTGTTTCGTTTTTCTCTTTTTGTGCAACTACCTTTTTAAGATATGATTTCAAACGGTCATATTTTGTTTTGTCGCCTTTGTCGCAAGTTTTAATACGTCCTGAATATAGTTCGGGAGCACATACTTGTGTTGATGTTGCCGGTAGTGTGTAGTAGAAAAGATTTGGTTTCTTCTCGTCTTGAGAGATAAACTCAAACTCTAAATCCAAATCATCGTAAAAACGGTCTGATGGGCATGAGCTCTTCTCCATTCTCTTCATTGATTGTTTGGGTTTAAAGCCAGATGCAAAGTGTTGTGCATCAAACAGCATTGGCACAGGTATATCACCAATGAAAACCATTCCCTCAATTGGTGATGTTTTTTGTGTTGCCAACCTCTTTATTTCTGCTTTGATTGAGTCTGGATTATACCATCTATCCTCTACAATATAGGTTTTTAAACCTTGTTTCTCTATTGATTGAGCATAAGCATCAACCTCTGCTTTTGCCTCTTTATAACTTGCTTTGTCAATAAAGATTGCAAATCCTTTCTCTCCTGCAAATACAGACACCGAGCATAATAGGGCTGCTGCCACAAACACACTCTTCAAACTTAACACTTTCATTTTATTAGATTTATGATTTTTGATTATTATTTTATTTTTTAAAACTCTCAAAGATAGGAATTATTTT
>JAZONU010000332.1:0-2571 GCA_045654605.1 Candidatus Caccoplasma sp.
TACGATCCGACTTGAAGGTAGATGGATGGAGGCACATATTCAATCAACAAGTATGCGAGAAAGATCATATTATGGTTGCCTTGTTGAGAGAGAAACCGGAGTTGAGGGCTGGATTGCCAAATTCCGTGATATTTTGAAAGACATTTCGTTCCATGGCAAAGAGAGTGGTTTCAGCATTGAAAGCGTAATCAGAACTTTCTACAACGATGATATAGTGGTATTCTCCCCTAACGGAACTCAATTTATTATGCCGAGCGGTTCTACTGCATTAGACTTCGCTTATGAAATTCACTCTAATATAGGAGAGCATGCTCAATATGCTATTATCAACGATAAACTTATGTCAATATTTACTAAATTACAACATGGTGATAGAGTAAGAATTGGTTCAGAAACAAGTTATCATCCAAAAGAGTTCTGGCTTGATCACGTTGTTACATACAAGGCTATTCAATACATTAAGCAATATTTAAGAAGGGAAAAGAGTAAAAAAGGAGAAACCGGAACTGAATATATTTTATGTCCAAATTGCGAACCTTTACCCGGAGATGAGGTTATAGGATTCAGACATAGCGACAATACTGTAACAATACACAAGTGTAACTGTCCAACAGCAATATCAGTTGCAGCACAACAAGGCGATATTATTGAAAATGTTTGTCTTTGTGCATCGGATAAAACATACCCTGTTACTATATTCATAAAAGCAGTAAACAGAGATGGTTTCTTATTGGATCTGATTACTGAAATTTCTCAAAAAAATCTTTTGAGTATTGAGAACATAAAGAGTACTACTGAAGATGAAATTATTGATTGCACAATAGTTTTCTATGTTCACTCAATAAATGAGTTGAAAGATGTTGAGGACGACATAAGGGTTATGAAAAATGTTTATGAAGTGAGACATATTACCCACGCAGTTTAAACAATAACTTATGATTTTAATCAACTAAAACAAAAATGAAATTAAAAGATTGCAATATACTTATTACCGGAGGAGCATCCGGTATCGGTAAAATAATGGGACGCATAGCATTAGAGAAAGGTGTTAATTGTCTTATAATTTGGGATATCAATGAGCAAAATATGGCTGATACAGAGAAAGAGTTCTCAGCCTTAGGTAAAGTAAAATGCTATCGTGTTGATGTAGGCAATGAAAAAGTTATACACGAAGCATATACCTCAACCGTAAAAGAGTGCGGAGATATTGATATTCTTATAAACAATGCTGGTGTTGTTACCGGGAATAAATCTTTTGACAAAATTGGCATAAATGAAATAGATTTGACAATAAAAATAAATACTATTGGGCCAATGCTTGTTACAAGAGAGATTTTGCCTGATATGCTTAAAAAGGACAAAGGACATATTTGTAACATCGCATCTGCTGGAGGAATGTTAGGAAACCCTAAAATGTCGGTATATGGAGCAAGCAAGTGGGCTGCTATTGGTTGGTCTGAATCAGTACGCATTGAGTTGCAAGAACAAAAAAGTAATGTTCGCATAACAACCATTGCACCATACTATATCAACACTGGTATGTTTAATGGTGTAAACTCCCCTATTTTCCCAATACTTGACCCAGAGAAAACTTCAGCCAAAATAATACGTGCAATAGAGAAAAACAAAATCTTCTATGGTATTCCTTTTGGATTCCACTTTATTCGTTTTTGGCAATTTATTTTACCATTCTCTCTATTCGACTTTATATTCGGAAAAGTATTTGGTATATATCACACAATGGATAACTTCGTAGGAAGAAAATAGAAGATGAAAGAAAAAATATCGCAAATAGTTGAATATCAACGCTCCTATTTTAAAAGCGGAGCAACTCTCGATTTGAACTTCAGATTAGAGATGCTTAAAAAACTTGAAGTAGCACTAATAAAATGGGAAAAACCTTTGACAGATGCTCTATGGAGCGATTTACATAAATCATACCAAGAGGCATATCTTACGGAGTTAAGCATCGTAAAAGCCGAAGTAAAGAATCATATAAAACATCTTAAAAGTTGGGCAAAACCAAAACGTAAAGCAACTCCCTTAAAGATGTTTCCTTCACGCAGTAGAATAGTAAGTGAACCATTAGGAAACACCCTTATTATATCTCCATGGAACTACCCTGTGCAACTTTTGTTAAATCCTTTAGTTGGAGCAATATCGGCAGGTTGTACTGCAATTCTTAAACCATCACCATACGTTCCAACGGTATCGGAAACAATATGTAGCATGATTGCAGATACTTTTGAGAGCAATTACGTTGCAACGGTTCAAGGTAATAGAGAGGTAAATCAAGAGTTACTATCTCATCGTTTTGATTTAATATTCTTTACAGGAAGCCCTTCTCTTGGCAAATTGGTAATGGAGGCCGCATCAAAACACCTGACTCCCGTTGTTCTCGAATTGGGAGGGAAAAGCCCATGTATTGTAGATAGGGATGCAGATATTAGCACAGCAGCAAAACGTATTGCATGGGGTAAAACTCTTAATTCCGGACAAACATGTATTGCACCTGACTACTTACTTATTCATGAAGATGTTAAGAGTAAGTTTGTTGAGGCATTCGCTAAA
>JAZONU010000333.1:0-2500 GCA_045654605.1 Candidatus Caccoplasma sp.
GGTTACAACATACTCAGCACCATTATCAACTTTATCTTTAAGACGCTTAAGGTCTTGCTCAATATTTGGAGCTTCGTCATGCTTTTCAGGATATCCCGCTACTCCATACGAAAATGGAGTATTAATCACAGCTTGTGAGCCATCAATAAAAAATCCCTTATTGAAATCGTTTACCTGACTTTGCAATTCAATAGCGTGAGAGTGTCCATCTGGCTCAGGTATAAAACGGACCTCATGTTTTGCTTTATCACCACGCAACAATAATAAATCGTGAATTCCCAAAAAGTTTAAATCAATTAATGAATACTCAATTTCAGCCTTTGAAAATCCACTACATATAATATGCGGAACAGCAGTGATATCATATTTATGCTGTATGGCAGCAGCAAGAGCTACCGTTCCCGGACGTGTACGAACAGCTACACGTTGAAATAATCCACCTTCAGCCTCTTTGTAAACATATTCGCTTCGGTGAGTAGTAATGTTTATATATTTGGGATCAAACTCTCGTAGTCTATCAATTGTTTTAAAAACCTTTTCAATTCCGTTACCTTTCAAAGGTGGTAAGACCTCAAATGAAAATGATGTCTTATCGCTATTTGCAATTAACTCTGTAACTTTCATAGTAAAACCATTTTGCAAAACACAAAAATAATACTTTTAATTGAATGTTTAATATCACTCATCTATTTAGTTTAAAAATATTGGATATTTTTTTGTAACTTTGAAGAGGAAAAATATTACATAATTGAATGAGATTTGAGGATTTAGACCTTGAGCCCGAAGTGCTTGACGGGCTCGATGCCATGAACTTTATTGAAGCTACGCCAATACAAGAAGAGACAATTCCTGTGGTATTAGAAGGCAGAGATATTATTGCTTGTGCACAAACAGGCACAGGTAAAACAGCTGCATATATATTACCATTACTTAACCTAATTATGAGGCATAAAGTTGAGGGAGACAGAGACGCTGTAAGAGCCATAATAATTGCTCCCACTCGCGAATTAGCATCGCAAATTGATATACAATTCGAAGGCTTCTCATACTTTATGCCAATATCAACACTATCAGTATCGGGCGGAGGTAATGGAGCTCAATGGGATCAACAACTCAAAGCCTTCAATAAGGGAGCAGATGTTATTATTGCTACTCCTGGAAGAATGATATCTCATTTAATAAATAGTAAAATTTCACTCGATAATATAGAATATCTTGTATTAGACGAGGCTGACAGAATGTTGGATATGGGATTTTATGATGATATTATGAAGATATCAAAATACCTACCCAAAAAACGCCAAACACTTCTATTCTCGGCAACAATGCCACCTAAAATTAGAACTCTGGCAAAGCAAATACTCAACAACCCTGCCGAAATCAACATTGCAATTTCAAAACCAAACGAAGCAATTAAGCAAATGGCATACGTTTGCTATGAGCCTCAAAAAATTGGTTTGATTGAGCATATATTCTCTACTCCTGTTGAGAGTAAGACAATCATATTCTCTTCATCTAAACTTAAAGTAAAAGACCTTGCTCACCGCTTAAAACGTATGAAGTATAACGTAAGGGCTATGCACTCTGACCTTGAACAGAGCGAACGCGATGAGGTTATGCTCGACTTTAAAAACGGAAAGGTGTCGATACTTGTGGCCACTGATATAGTATCGCGCGGAATAGACATTACCGATATAGGACTTGTTATAAACTACGATGTTCCACACGACCCCGAAGATTACATTCACCGCATAGGACGTACAGCGAGAGCAAATGCCGAAGGAGAAGCAATTACATTCATATCGAAAGAGGAGCAAGATAAGTTCGGAAAAATTGAACGATTCCTTGAACGCGAAGTTGAGAAGATTGCCCTACCCCAAGAGTTGGGCGAAGCACCATCATACAGCCCCTCTTCAACAGAGAAGAAGCATAAACCATTTAAATATAAAGGGAAAAAGAGGCCTTCCTTTAAGAAAAAAAGTTGTTAGTTGTCGGTTAAACCCGCCCCTTCGGGGTAGTTGTTAGTTTTTTAAATTAGAAATTAGAGATTAGGAATGAGAAGAAGTGAAAAGTTTTTCTCATTTTTTTTGTATTTATTTTTATTTGTGCAACTATTTGGCATATACACCTTCTACTTTTGTACAAGAAACAAAAAACAAGAGTTAATTAAACGATATTCAAACATTAATTAAAGCATAAAAAAGGAGGTAGTTATGGGAACAATTTTTGTAATAGTAGGAGTAATATTTATTCATTGTATTCTTGGAATAATTTTGGGAATGGATTATTAAAAAGTTTTCAGTTGTTAGTTGTTAGTTAACAAACATACGTATATTGAACACACTATTACTCAACAATACCATGTTAGATATTAATTGAGAAAGGAGAATCATCTATGTTTGCAGTTATAGTATTTATAGTTTTATTGCTTAATGTATTGGGCACAATAACAGGCGGTAATGATAGATGGGGGGAATGACAGTTGTTAGTTGTTAGTTAT
>JAZONU010000334.1:0-4966 GCA_045654605.1 Candidatus Caccoplasma sp.
CAATATTCTACGGTTTTGTCAAGTAAATTGCCATTTATCGAGCTGACGCTCAATTAGGAATGAGGAATGAGGAATGAGGAGTTAGGAATTAAGAAAAACGATACAAATGCTTCTGATTTTGGATTTTAAATTCCTAATTTCTAATTCCTAATTTCTAATTATAAATAAAAGATGCTTCCAATGGAGTTGTTTCATAAAACGCATGAGTATCTTGTCGAGCATGTAAATTCGCCCGTCGAGAGAGAACTTATGCGCGAGATTGATTGGAGTCATCGGTTAATAGGTATAAAGGGCAGCAGAGGAGTTGGAAAGACCACCTTCCTGTTGACTTATGCCAAAGAGAAGTTTGGTACCTCACGAGAATGTTTATATATAAATCTTAATCATCTTTGTTTTACAGATAAGACACTGGCTCAATTTGCAGCTGAATTTGCTGAGCAAGGAGGTAAGACGTTGTTGATTGATCAAGTGTTTAAATACCCAAAATGGAGTGAGGAATTACGTTATTGTTATGATAATATACCAAAGCTGAACATAGTCTTTACTGGGTCGTCGGTGATGCGATTAAAAGAGGATAATCCATATCTTGCAGATGTGGTGCACTCTTACAATTTGAGAGGTTTCTCATTCAGGGAGTATCTCAATCTAATGACAACAGAAAATATTCCATCTTTAACTCTTGAAGAGTTGTTGAAAAATCATAAGCAAATAGCCCAAGAGATAACCTCTAAGATTAATCCTTACGACTATTTCGATGCCTATTTACAACATGGATTCTATCCATTCTTCTTGGAGAAACGCAACTTCTCGGAAAACTTGCTTAAGACAATGAATATGATGATGGAGGTTGATATCTTGCTTATTAAGCAGATAGAACCTGCATACCTTACTAAAATACGCAAACTACTATATCTGTTGGTAAAAGATGCTCCATGCACGCCAAATGTAAGTAAATTGAGTCAGGAGATAAACACATCAAGAGCAACAGTCGTAAACTATATAAAATACCTCTCCGATGCACGCCTGATAAATGTGCTATATGAGGAGGGAGAAACATTTCCCAAGAAACCGGCAAAGGTGTATATGCATAACCCCAATTTAATGCAGGTAGTAGGGGAGGAGAATATAAACTCGCAATCATTGGCGGAGACTTTCTTCTGTAATGCACTCTTTAAAGATCATACAGTAACTAAAGGACAAAAAGGGGTGCATTTTATAATAGACGGAGAGCATTCGTTTAAAGTGGGAACGGTAAAATACAAAAAAAAGGAGTCAAACGTCATATATGCAGAGGATAATATAATGGTAGGTGAAGAAAAAGTTGTACCTTTGTGGATGTTTGGATTGCTATATTAATAAGCAAACATACTAAAAAGAATATATAAATTACTAATACTAAATAAATTAAACGAACATGAAACAAAAGAAAATGTTGACATGTGATGGAAACCAAGCTGCCGCACACATATCATATATGTTTAGCGAGGTAGCTGCAATCTACCCCATCACCCCATCATCACCAATGGCAGAGTACGTTGATGAGTGGGCTGCCGCAGGACGTAAAAACATCTTCGGCGAAATAGTATCAGTTCAAGAGATGCAATCAGAGGGAGGTGCTGCAGGAACACTACATGGTTCATTACAAGCAGGAGCTCTTACTACAACTTATACAGCATCGCAAGGATTGTTGTTGATGATTCCTAATATGTACAAAATAGCAGGAGAGTTATTACCATGTGTATTCCACGTATCTGCTCGTACATTGGCATCACACGCACTATCAATCTTTGGCGACCACCAAGACGTAATGGCATGTCGTCAAACAGGATTTGCTATGTTGGCTGAAGGTTCAGTACAAGAGGTTATGGACCTTTCAGGAGTAGCACACTTGGCAACAATCAAATCGCGCGTACCATTCGTAAACTTCTTTGATGGATTCCGTACATCTCACGAGATTCAAAAAATTGAGATGATTGAGGAGGCTGACTTGGTTCCATTGCTTGATCAAGAGGCTTTAGCTGAGTTCCGTGCAAGAGCATTGAACCCAGAGACTCCTGTTATGCGTGGTATGGCGGAGAACCCGGAGACATTCTTCCAACATCGCGAATCATGCAACCGTTACTATGAGGCAGTGCCTGAAATAGTGCGCGGATACATGAAAGAGATTTCAAAAATCACAGGACGTAACTACGATCTATTTACATACTACGGAGCAGAAGATGCAGACCGCGTAATCATTGCAATGGGATCTGTAACTGAGGCTGCTCGTGAGGCAATCGATTACCTAACTGCGAAAGGAGAGAAAGTGGGATTGGTAACAGTACACCTATATCGTCCATTCTCTGCAAAAGACTTTATTGCAGCAGTACCAGCAACAGCAAAACGTATTGCTGTGCTTGACCGCACTAAAGAGCCAGGGGCAACAGGAGAGCCATTGTACTTGGATGTGAAAGATTGTTTCTATGGCAAAGAGAATGCACCTATTATCGTAGGCGGACGTTACGGATTGTCATCAAAAGATACAACTCCTGCACAAATCCTTGCAGTATATGAGAACTTAGCATTACCAATGCCAAAAAATCAATTCACAATAGGAATTAACGATGATGTAAACTTTACATCACTACCTGTTGGAGAGGAGATTGCAATGGGTGATGCAGATGCATTTGAAGGAAAATTCTTCGGACTTGGTGCTGACGGAACAGTAGGAGCAAACAAAAACTCTGTAAAAATCATTGGAGAGAACACAAACAAATATTGTCAAGCATACTTCTCTTACGACTCTAAAAAGTCAGGAGGTTTCACTTGTTCTCACCTACGTTTCGGAGACAAACCAATCCGTTCAACATACTTGGTAAACACTCCAAGTTTCGTAGCATGTCACGTACAAGCATATTTGAAAATGTACGACGTACTTCGCGGTATCCGTCAAAACGGAACATTCCTATTGAATACAATATGGAACGAGGAGGAGTTGGTGGCAAATATGCCGGCAAATGTAAAACGCACATTAGCACAAAAGAACATTACGCTTTATACAATCAACGCAACAAAAATTGCACAAGAGATAGGATTGGGTAACCGTACAAATACAATTCTTCAATCAGCATTCTTCCGTATTACAGAGGTAATTCCTGTTGATTTGGCAATTGAGCAAATGAAAAAATTCATTGTTAAATCATACGGTAAAAAAGGAGAGGATGTCGTTAACAAAAACTATGCAGCTGTTGATCGCGGAGGCGAGTACGTACAAGTTGCAGTAGATCCGGCATGGGTAACTCTTGAGGATGATGCAAAAGCTGAAAGCAAAGCACCAAAATTCTTCCAAGAGGTAGTAGCACCAATTAATGCTCAATTAGGAGACGACCTACCAGTATCAACATTCGTTGGATTGGAAGATGGAACATGGCCAGCAGGAACAGCTAAATACGAAAAACGTGGTGTATCAGCATTCGTTCCAGAGTGGACAGCAGAGAACTGTATCCAATGTAACAAATGTGCATACGTTTGTCCTCACGCTTCAATACGTCCATTCGTATTGACAGCAGATGAGCAAGCAGGAAAAGAGTTCAAAACAATCAAAGCAATCGGAAAAGCATTCGAGGGAATGACATTCCGTATGCAAGTAGATGTAATGGACTGCTTAGGATGTTCAAACTGTGTTGACGTATGTCCAGGAAACAAAAACGGAAAAGCACTTGCAATGAAACCTTTGCAAACACAAATGGCAGAGGCAGAAAATTGGGATTACTGCGTAGAAAACGTTTCTTCAAAACAAGCACTTGTTGATGTTAAAGCTAACGTTAAGAATTCTCAATTTGCAACTCCATTATTTGAGTTCTCTGGAGCATGTTCAGGTTGTGGTGAGACTCCATACGTTAAACTAATCACTCAACTATTTGGTGAGCGTCAAATGGTAGCAAACGCAACAGGATGTTCGTCAATCTATTCAGGTTCAATACCTTCAACTCCATATACAACAGCTAAAAACGGACGTGGACCAGCATGGGCTAACTCATTGTTTGAGGACTTCTGTGAGTTTGGTTTAGGTATGTTCATCGCTGTTGATAAAATGCGTGTACGTCTTGCAGAGTTGATGACAAAAGCACAAGACTGTCCTAACTGTCCGGCAGAGTTGAAAGCATTGTTTGCAGAGTGGTTAGAGAACAAAGAGGATGCTGACAAAACAGTTGAACTTGAGGCACAAATCACTCCCCTTGTAAAAGCAAATGCCGATAAATGTGAGTACTGCAAAGCAATTGAGCCACTATGCAAATTCATCATTAAGAAATCTCAATGGATAATTGGTGGTGATGGAGCATCTTACGATATCGGTTTCGGAGGATTAGACCATGTATTGGCATCAGGTAAAAACGTAAACATTTTGGTACTTGATACTGAGGTTTACTCAAATACCGGAGGTCAAGCATCTAAATCAACACCGGTTGGAGCAATCGCTAAATTTGCTGCAGCAGGAAAACGTATCCGTAAAAAAGATCTTGGTTTGATAGCTTCAACATACGGATATGTTTATTGCGCACAAATAGCAATGGGAGCAGACCAAGCACAAGCATTGAAAGCAATTCGCGAGGCAGAGGCATACGACGGACCATCAATCATTATCGCATACGCTCCATGTATCAACCATGGAATTAAGAAAGGTATGGGTAATGCACAAGCTGAGCAAGCAGCTGCAGTTGAATGTGGATATTGGCACTTGTGGCGTTACAATCCTCAATTAGAAGAAGAGGGCAAAAACCCATTCTCTTTGGATAGCAAAGAGCCACAATGGGATAAATTCCAAGACTTCTTGAAAGGTGAGGTACGTTTTGCATCACTATTCAAACAATTCCCCGACCAAGCAGCAGAGTTGTTCGAGGCAGCACAAGCTAACGCAACATGGCGTTACAACAACTACAAACGTTTGGCAAAACAACAATGGGGCGTTGATGCAGAGTAAAAGAGT
>JAZONU010000335.1:0-7638 GCA_045654605.1 Candidatus Caccoplasma sp.
AGATCCATTGAACTATAAGCAGATGTTTCATTAGTTACAACATAAGAGCCATCCCAACCTGAAGCAAAATTTGTAACAGAGTTATAGTCGTCAAATGATGTTAGCTCTTTATAGAAGATAGTTACCTTTTTACGAGTTCCATCTGTTGCTGCAGGTAGTGATTGAAGAGCTAAGTACATCTCTTTACTGTCACTATTGCGAACAACAGGAACAATCAAAATCTCTCCATTTGTTGCGTTGCTTCCTTGTGCTAATGTTGCAAGTGTTTGAGATTGCCAACTTCCTGTTGCACTTGCAGTATTGGTATATGTGAATATGTTATAATAACGACCGCCACCAACACGACTTGATACAATTACTCGACCATCGGGTAACTCCTCACATTTTGGCTCATCTCCATTTGGCACGGGTAGAGCAAACTCTCCTCCAAGTGGTAACCATGTTCTACCAAAGTCATCAGAGTATATCACACGGTTTCCGTTTGGACGGGCACACATTGCAGCATACAAACGATAGTAATTACCCACTTTTACAATGCGGCTTTGGAATACCTTACCTCCTGCAATAAATGCTGATTGAATTGGGTTTCCATTATCGAACAATGAATATATCTGCTCTGTAATATTTTCAGGAGTTCCCCAAGTGTTTCCGTTATCGGTACTGCGAATAACACCTATCATATTGGGGTTTTGACGAGTTGTATTAGCATTAGCATACACAGTACAACCTGCTACTACAAATATTGCTACTTCATCGCTTGTACGGTCTGCAACAATAGCAGGATCTCCATAAGCTGTTTCAAAATAGTTTTGAGTTGCAGATGTTTGTCCATTACCTACAGCTACATCTTTTATATCACTCCAATTCACTCCGTTGTTATCGCTTGTGCGACATACAACATCAACTTGTCCGTATCCGGGGTCAGTACCGCAAACCAAACGAGCAGCTACTGCAATTAATCTGCCAGAGCGTGTTTTGGCAATACCGGGAATACGATATGGTGGAATACTTAAACTTCCATTACTTGTATTAAATAGGTCTATTTCAATAGGCACTGACTCATATACAGGAGCTATGGTCATATCAGCATTTACTGTTACTGTATATGGGTTAGCTGTTGATAATGGATTTCCTGAACCATCTACCCAACGGACAAACTCATATCCTGCTTGTGTTGCAGCAGTAAATGTTACCTCATCTCCTTCATATATTTTATCTACTGCCACTCCCCCTACGGTATATGTTACATTTCCTCCTTCAACAGGAGTAACGGTTACTGTACATTCTGTTTTTGCAACAAAGTTTGCTACATAAGCTACATCTCCTGCCTGGTTATTTATAAATGTTGCATCGGTTGAAACAACTTCTGATGTTGCTTTATTTGTCCAATTTACAAAATTATAACCTCTGTTTGCCTCTGCTTTGATTGTTATAATTCCCTCAGCTGTTACTCCATTTACTGTATTATTTGCTTTTACAACTCCAGCTCCTACAGGTGATGTTTCAAGTGTGATTGTACGTGATGCCGTTGGAGGTACCACACGAATTGTTACATCAAGAATAGTTCCGTTCTGGCTTGCTGTAGCTGCGTTTCCACAAGGATCGGTATTTGCCCAATCTATTTTATAGCGTACACGATAATCTCCGGGAGTCAAATCAGAAGGTATAATAAATGGTCTTAAATTAGATATATAGTAAGAGCCATCTGTTGTTCCTGTTCCTGGATTATTAACAAACTCATTATTCGTTGTATTAAACTCCTTATCTTGATCATAATCAACATACATATAGTGATGCATCCATGCTCCGTCCCATGCATTACAGAAAGTTACAGATGGAGTTATTGTTGATCCAGCTACTGTTGTCAATACTACTGATGTTCTATCTTGATAAACTGATTTATCAGTTGTTTGTACATCTTCTGCTGTTGCACTATTCGTACCGTCAGATAGGGTAAATGTTGCTACTCCACGAGTTGTTGCAGCGATTGTTCCTTCTAATGCACAATATTGTTTCTCCGCAAAATTTGCAATGTATTCTGTCGCTTCTGTTACTGTTGCTTCGTATGTAGTAGATGTTGAAACCTCTGTGCCACCAACTGTCCAATTTACAAATATGTAACCTTTATTTGGGGTGGCTGTTAGTGTTACCCTATCTCCTTCTAAAACTTCTGATGCAGAAATATTAACTGCACCCATAGTATCATCGTTAGCTGATACACTTACTGTATATGTTTGTTTTGCAGCAAAAGTTGCTGTATATGTTGCAGATTCTGTTATATTATTAATTGTACGAGTTGCCGATTTTGAACCATCCTCCCATTGTACAAACTTGTATGCATTTGATATTGGCTCTGCTATAATAGTTACAGAAGAGCCACTACTTACTTCTTTAGTAGAACCTTCACCCTCGCTGAAACGAACTGTTCCCATTGCATTATCATTAGATGCAATTGTTACAGTATATTTCTCTTCATTAAAATTAGTTTGATATAGATAAAACTCGGCACAGTTGGCAAAAGTGTTGTTTGAGGCACTACCCCAAGTAGATACAGCATATAACATTACATAACGCCCTGAAACGGTATTTGCCAATTTTATATTATGATGTTCAGGTGTATTAGATGATGTATTTGTTGTTTGATACTCAAATGCTCCTTCAGCTACTGCTTCGGGTAAATTATTAACTTCAATAGGAGAATTGCTTACATAAAGTCTATATTCGTTGATAGCACCATTACCGAACAATTTAGCACCTCTGGAAACATAATTAAACGCATCAAATGTTTGCACTGAACCCAAATCAATCATAAACCAGTGAGGTGGATTTGCATTGCCTCCTGTGTATTTTGTATGCCAAAATGTTGATGTTGAACCGTCAATAATACAGTTAGCTCTTCCATTTGTTGCTCCCTCTCCTGAAGTTTCCTCTGAACTTGCTGTTATAGATGATCTTGTAAGAACTTTTCTAAAGTTTGCAATATATGTTTTATCTCCTTTTGTATCATCAACAAAAGTTGCATTTGTTGACACCTCCTCTCCTCCAAGTATCCAATTTACAAATTCATATCCTGTATTGGGTATTGCAGAAATAGCGATATCGCCACTTTGTGTTCCACCACCTGATACGGTACCTCCTTCTAAAGGATTAGCAGAAACAGTGATTGTTCTTGATGGTGCAGGTATCTTAAGAATTACATCAACAATTGCTCCACCATCACTTACTATTGAATTTGAACCACAAGGATCTGTATTATTCCAATCCACCTTAATACGCATACGATATGAACCTGAGCTCAAATCAGGTAGAGTCCATGAGGGTATGGTCTCAAGGCTAATTACTCCTTGAGGAGTTTGAGATACTAATTCTGTTGAAGGGTCAAAAATCTCATCTTTATTAAAGTCAATATAAACATAAGCATACATTGCCCATGAACGAGAATAATTAAACTCAGAAAAGCGTACCGTAGCTCCTTTTGTTGTGTTAAAAACAGATGCAGTTTTATCTGAATAAACTGGACCTGATCCATTTCTTATTCCTGTTACAGACAATGATGATGACCCATCTGTTAAGGTAAATGATGAGAGATAAGAATCAGTCCTTGTAACATTCCCCGAATGCTTACAATAATCCGCCCTAACACTTTGATACGGGAATAACGCCAATAGCACAAGCGTTAATGCCCAAATTAGTTGTTTTTTCATGATTTATTATTTATTGTTTTTATATTATTTTTTTGAATTCTCTTCAACTTGTGTTTTGTGTTCAAACTACTATGAACAAGATAGTTTTATCCACAATAATCCATTTTACAAAATTACTCTTATTTTTTTAGAGTTCATAACTTTTTAACACTTTTTATTGGCTAAAGTAGTGTCAATAAGGTAAGTAAAAAAAAAGGGGGGGGGTAGGTTAATAGGGTAACTAAGGTAACTAAGATGACTATTTGTGGGTATTATCTTAGTTACCTTAGTTATCTTAGCTTCTCCTAACACCCTATCATAAAAAAATGGTTTACCCCGAAGAGTAAACCATTTTTATTTATCAACTAAAATATTAGTTTTAGTCTTTCAATTTTGCCGAGATAAACTCGCGATTCAAACGTGCAATGTTTGTGATTGATACGCCTTTAGGACACTCTGCCTCACACGCTCCTGTGTTTGTACAGTTACCAAATCCTAACTCGTCCATTTTCGCAAGCATTGATTTTGCACGACGTGCTGCCTCTACTTTTCCTTGTGGCAATAGTGCCAATTGGCTTACTTTTGCTGATACGAAAAGCATTGCTGAACCGTTTTTACACGCTGCTACACAAGCTCCACATCCGATACATGATGCTGCGTCCATTGCAAGGTCCGCATCGCGTTTTGGAATGGGTATTGCGTTTGCATCTTGTGCACCTCCTGCGTTTACAGATACGAATCCTCCTGCTTGGATGATTTTATCGTATGCTGTACGGTCAACCATAAGGTCGCGGATTACAGGGAATCCTGCTGAACGCCATGGCTCGATTGTGATTGTGTCACCATCTTTGAAACGACGCATGTGCAATTGACATGTTGTTATCTCTGAGTCGGGTCCGTGTGGGTGTCCGTTTATATACAATGAACACATACCGCAAATACCCTCGCGACAGTCGTTATCGAATACTACCGGCTCTTTGTCCTCGTTAACAAGTTGTTCGTTAAGGATATCGAGCATTTCAAGGAATGAACTGTCGGTAGATATGTTATTTAGTTTGTATGTTTCAAATTTACCAGCCTCTTTTGGACCTCTTTGACGCCATACTTTTAATGTTATATTTATTGTCTTGTCCATACCTGATTATTGTTTATAGTTACGTTGTTGTACTTTGATTGCCTCGTATTTCAACTCCTCTTTAAGTAGTGTGGGTTCTGCATCTTCTCCCTCGTACTTCCAGCAGCTTACATACATGTATTTGTCATCTTGACGCATTGCCTCGCCCTCCGGTGTTTGGAACACTTCACGGAAGTGTCCTCCACAAGACTCATTACGGTTAAGTGCGTCTAATGCCATCAACTCGCCAATTTCAATGAAGTCTGCTACGCGTAGTGCTTTCTCCAACTCTGTGTTTAGTGAGTCTGCTGCTCCAGGTATTTTAACATTGCTCCAGAACTCTTTCTTGATAGCTTTTAGTTTTACTAATGCTGTTTCCAAGCTCTCTTTTGTACGTGCCATTCCTACGAAATCCCACATAATCAAACCAAGCTCTTTGTGGATTGAGTCAACTGAACGTTTTCCTTTTACTGCCATTAATTTAGCAATACGCTCTTTAACGTCTTTTTCTGCTTGTGCAAACTCAGGTGCATCTGTTTTAATACGTGGTACAGAGATTTGGTCTGATAGATAGTTTTGGATTGTGTAAGGCAATACGAAGTATCCGTCTGCCAATCCTTGCATCAATGCTGATGCTCCCAAACGGTTTGCTCCGTGGTCTGAGAAGTTAGCCTCTCCGATTGCGAACAATCCTGGGATTGATGTGCTTAGTTCGTAGTCAACCCAAATACCACCCATTGTATAGTGGATTGCAGGATAGATCATCATTGGAGTTTCGTATGGATTATCATCAACGATTTTCTCGTACATTTGGAATAGGTTTCCGTAACGTGCTGCTACTACATCTTTTCCAAGACGTTGAATTGCTGATGAGAAGTCAAGATATACTGCCAATCCTGTTGCTCCTACTCCGTATCCTGCATCGCAACGCTCTTTTGCTGCACGTGATGCTACGTCACGTGGTACAAGGTTACCGAATGCCGGGTAACGACGCTCCAAGTAGTAGTCGCGATCCTCTTCTTTGATTTGTGTTGGTTTTAGTTTTCCTGCACGGATTGCCTCTGCATCCTCTTTCTTTTTAGGAGTCCAGATACGTCCGTCGTTACGCAACGACTCTGACATCAATGTTAGTTTTGATTGGAACTCTCCGTGTACGGGAATACATGTTGGGTGGATTTGAGCGAATGCTGGGTTTGCAAAGTATGCTCCTTTGCGGTAGCATTGCATTGCTGCAGATCCGTTACTTCCCATTGCGTTAGTTGAAAGGAAGTAAGTGTTTCCGTATCCTCCAGTAGCAATTACAACTGCGTGTGCTCCGAAACGCTCTATCTCTCCTGTTACCAAGTTACGAGCGATGATTCCTCTTGCACGTCCGTCGATGATTACAAGGTCTAACATCTCGTAACGAGTGTATAGTTTTACTGTTCCTTTTGCTACTTGACGACTCAATGAAGAGTATGCTCCTAACAATAGTTGTTGTCCTGTTTGTCCTTTTGCATAGAATGTACGTGATACTTGTGCTCCTCCGAATGAACGGTTATCCAACAAACCTCCGTACTCACGTGCGAAAGGTACTCCTTGAGCTACACATTGGTCAATGATGTTATTTGACACCTCAGCCAAACGATATACGTTTGCCTCACGTGCACGGTAGTCTCCACCTTTGATTGTGTCGTAGAACAAACGATATACGCTATCACCATCATTTTGATAGTTTTTTGCTGCGTTGATACCTCCTTGTGCTGCGATTGAGTGCGCACGACGTGGTGAGTCTTGAATACAGAAGTTCAATACGTTAAAGCCCATTTCGCCAAGTGTTGCAGCTGCTGAGCCTCCTGCAAGTCCTGTTCCTACAACGATGATGTCCATACGACGTTTGTTTGCAGGATTGACAAGTTTTTGATGAGCTTTATAGTTGCTCCATTTCTCTGCCAATGGTCCTTCAGGTATTTTTGAATCTATTTTAATTTCTGCCATATCTGATATTTTTAATCGTTCTTATTCTACTAGTTTAAAATTTCTGCTAGTTTAAAAATTTCTGCATATTCCGAACAATGTTTTGCAAATAATGCAATATACAATGCTACTGCAGCAAATCCTCCACAAATAATTGTTGCATATACGTTTGAAATTGTTTTCCAACGTTTCAACCATACAAGGTTATTCCAACCTATTGTTTGTATTGCACTCCAGAATCCGTGAGTTAAGTGGAACCACAATGCTCCGAACCATACCAAGTATAGTATTAAATATACAGGATTAGTAAAATACACAACCATCCAGTAAGATCCGTTTGTTGCAAGAGCTTTAGATACTAAATCTGCTGAAGATTGCAACTCTACAAACTGCATTTTTGCCCAGAATTGACATGCGTGAAGTGCCAAACCTAATACTACAACAATTCCAAGCACCAACATATTTTGTGATGCCCAAGCTACTCCTTTAGGACGAGCTGTTACTGCGTAACGGTCGTTTCCGCGTGCTTTACGGTTTTGTAATGTTAGGTAGAACGCGTACGCAATGTGTAGCAAAAATCCTGCTACCAATACTAATGTTCCAACTAATGCGTACCAATTTGCTCCCAAGAAATGACAAATTGCATTGTAGCCACTAGGACTAAAGATTGCTACAATGTTCATTGCCAAGTGGAAGGTTAGGAACAACACGAGGAAAAGCCCTGAGATACTCATAATAAGCTTTCGCCCGATAGATGAATCTTTTAACCACATAGAAAATTTAATTTAGTTAATATAAATGTTTAGTTTAGAATAATTATTGCACACTCTATGCTGGTCTGTTTTGCGGACAGACCACGTTAGGTTATGCAAATGTAGTGTTTTT
>JAZONU010000336.1:0-1335 GCA_045654605.1 Candidatus Caccoplasma sp.
CCTTATTGACACAAAAAAGTGAAGCATTTATAAATGCTTCACTTTTTTGTGTCAATAAGGCTATTGGTCTAATAAGTCTAATTGGTCTAATAACTAACAACTAAAATCTGATTGCCGATAACTGAAAGCTGGCAACTAACCTCTATACCTCTATAGTTTGCTTTAAAGTTGCTCTCTTTGGTAGGGTTGAAAGGGGTTATCTCTATCTCGCTTTCAAAAAGCAACCCCTCTATATTGGCGAGTTTATATATAGCCTCTTTTGCTGACCATATTATTGCCGATATTAGTTGCTTATTGTTGCTACCTTCAATCCAGAGTTGTTCGTTTGGTGTAGTAAATCTTTTGTGTAGTGAGTATTGTTTGCGGTCAATCTCTTCTATATCTATCCCTATCGGCTTTTTGCTTATTGCTACTGCTATGCTCTTTCGGCTATGAGATATTGAGATAAACTCTCCTTCTCTACACTTTATATAAGGAGCACCGTTGGGGTGGTGCATAATCTCTTTAACCTCTCCGGTTAGGTGTTTTATTACAAGGTGAGCAATTATCTGTTCTGTTTGACGTTTTACGTTATTGCTACTCTTCTCTATCTTTTCTAATATTTCGGGATTATTCAAAAGTGTTTTCAATTGGCTTAAATCTTCGTTGATTTGCCAAATTGCAACCTTCCAACTCTCTGTTTTTATCTCCTTATAAATTGCCATACCCTATTGAGGTTTTATGCTTTCGATTATTTGAGTAATATCGGTTTGTAGATACTCTACAATGGGGGCAATAGAGTCGCTGTTGACTTGTGTATCGAAATATAATGAGCCTCTGAAAATATATGAGGAGTTATTGGTCGCTATAAATTGTAGCGGAGTGGCAACATTACCATTTAATATAAATAGTTCTGCCCATACGCACTTTGTTGTGTCGCTATAATTAAGGGTTGTTATTTCGGAAGAGTGTTTTGCATGAACATATACCAGCTCTCTGTTTTTTGCAATCTCTTGTTGTAGGTTTTTGTTTTCTATATCGATATACGAACAGTATATGGTTGCGTTATACTTAGGGTATTTTATATTAATCCACCCTCTGTTTTGTTGGTTATTCTCAACTACTGCTCCATCTGAAATGTTAAATTGTAGCGGAAATGAGTTTACGTTATGCGGAGTGTAAGCGGTTGTTATATTCTCAATATGTTGGTATGCAATAGGTTTGGGTGTAGTCTTTTCGTTACACCCAAACGCTATAAATATTAATGATATTATTACTATTGTCCCTGTCTTGTACATAATTGGGAATTAGAAATCTCTAACAACTAACAAAGCCACGATTAAGCGAATACAATGT
>JAZONU010000337.1:0-4161 GCA_045654605.1 Candidatus Caccoplasma sp.
ATTTAGATTCCCCTCTATTTGGGACAATCAACTCACAACCTGGCTCAACAACCTTTTTACTATTCCTTTTAGCCTTAGCAATGTGTCCATTCATGTAAAGCACGTATGTTCCATTCTTTTTTGCTCTTGGAGCATATCCTCCTGCTTGTTCAACATAGGCAGATACTTTTCTTCCTTCATCAAAAACGATAGTATTAGGATATAGAACTGCTCCACTAATTCTGACTGTGTTGTTAAACTCTGGAATATCCAATATATCACCCTCTCTTAATACTAAGTCAACAGATGTTCCGGGATTTTCTAACGCCTTCTGCAAATCTATTCCTACGTAATATACATCGCCCAATTCCAATTTAGCAAGATCAAGAGAGTCACTATTTTGTTTTACAAGGTCAAGTGTTTTTTGCATTTTAACTCTCTCATCATCATTTATTCTACGAAGCAATCTCGCTCCTTTTACGTATGCCCCATCTATTATTCCACCTGCTTTTTTAACCAAGTCGCTTAATCGCTCGTTACGTTGAGTCAAAGCATATGTTCCTTCATACAAAATCTCTCCTTTCACCTGAACATTTATCTGTTTCTTGTATGAAGGGCTCTTACGTACAAAGACTTGATCGTATGGTTGTAATACAAATCCGGGAGTTCCATCAATTACAAATCCCTCTTTTAAAGCGAATGAGAACATCTCTCCTGTTTCGTTGGTTGCAGTAGTTCCTTTGCTGTTTCTGATTCGCCTAGAGACATCCACCCTTACTGTTGATGCAGACTCATTCAAACCTCCGGCTTGTATTATGATATCCTCTATTGTTGTATTCTCAGCATATGGGAAATCGCCGGGACGTGCCACCTCTCCAAATACCGATATTGTACCTAAATCTTGTAAGTCGTGAATACTTGGGATATATAACACATCGCCTTTTTGTAGAGGAATATCTGCAACCGTTCCATTTAATATACCTTTGACATCAACCGATATTGCCTCCAATGTTAAGTCATCATGTTCTCGATGCATAACTGCTCTTGATAAGAAAGCATCACCCATAACTCCGTCTGCCTTCTCAATAAGTTGTTTTACGGTATTGATTTTGCCTCCGAATTGATATATTCCTGGACGATATACAGCACCTTTTATCTCTAATTTGTTTTTAAAACGCTCCAATATTACCCCAACATCAACTTTGTCTCCATCTGCTAATAGGAATGTAGCATAATCCTCTTTATCTACTGTGCAAATCTCATACTCTTTATCACTCTTACGAGTTATTTGTACATGGTTTTTATATGCATCAGCCATAAAATCCCCGGAGAACGAAATCAAGTCTACAAGTTTCTCTCCACTCTTCATCTCATAGTACATTGGGCGTTTTACGTTTCCTTCAATAGAGACCAGATTTTCGTATGTAGGAACAATTATTGCATCTCCATCTTGAAGACGTATATCTCCCAAATCTTTTCCTTTTAAGATAAAATCATAAAGGTCAACAGTAGTTACTTTCTTCCCACTTCTAACTATTTGTATATTTCTTAAACTTCCTCTGTGATTAGTTCCTCCTGCATTATATATTGCATGGAATACTGAAGATAGTGAAGACAATGAGTATGTTCCAGGAGTCATAACCTCACCCATTACATTTACCTGTATGGTTCTGATTTTTCCTAATGATACACTTATTTTAGAGCTTGAATCTTCTAAAATTCCAGAATATATTTTGTTTAACTGCTCTTTTAGGTATGATGTTGCCTCTTTAACAGTTTTTCCGTTTAAATATACAAGACCTAAATCTTGAACCACAATGTAACCATCGGGAGAGATTATCTCCATTATATTGCTTTGACTCGCACCCCATATGTCAACTATTACCTCATCTCCAGGACCAAGTTTATAATTATCAGGAGTGGCTATGTTTTGCAATGGAGCAAATGTCAAATCTCTGTTTTGGAAGATACTACGTCCAAATATCTCTATTGTATCGCCCTCTTCAAATTTGGTATATTTTTTCTTTTTCTCTACCCACTCTTTATACTCTTCTTCATTCATCATCATCAACTCCTCTTCTGTTAGTTCTTCTCCATTTGGACCAACAAAATTAGGTTGTCTCATATTTTGTTTAGCATCTATAAGAAGAGTATCATCTTCAAAAGCAGGCATTTCAACACTATTTCTCATTCTATTTTTCACAATAGCACTTTGTGAGTTTAGCGTTTTCATGTTCTTCTCATAATTTGCCTTGATTCTTTCAGCTTGAGCTCTTGTTACTCCTTTTGTTGCCAAATCAACTATTATTTGCTTTTGAGAAACGCCTTGTTCTGTTGCCTTTTTCACATACTCCATAACCTCATCGTCTGTCATGGTTGTTTGAGCCACAATAGGTAGAGATATAAACATAAGCAGCACAGACAGTAATAATATCCTCTTTCTCATAGTTTTTATATATTTAATTTCTTTTATTAAAATGAATGTTTATAATGTGCAACATTATAACGTAAACTGATTGTAATATATTGTATTGATAACAAAATTAATTTATTATCAACTTTTTATTCTCTTTTTAGGAGAGGTACACTATTCCGCATTATCATAGATACACTTAACAGTGTATCTCTATTATAAACCGATTGTTTATTCTATACTTATCCCTTATGAGCATAGGGATAAATAGATAATATTTTGTATAATTTTTAAACACGACAAAAGGATAACATTAAAAAAATGTCATCCTCCTGCCTTGTTTTAGTTATGTTTTTAAACTATTTATTAGTTGTTTTCAGGACGCAATTTACGAACAACAACTCCTGCTTGCCACATTTCGCTGTTACGCAACTCCTCCAACTCTTTGTTTAATCCTTCTCTGTAACCTGGTTGGCTGTTAGTATCTATTGAACGTTGAGCCTCGTTACCTTTAGCTACCTCGCTATACAACTCCTCAAATACAGGTTTAGAAGCATCACGGAATTTTTTCCACCAATCAAGTGCTCCACGTTGTGCTGTAGTTGAACAGTTAGCATACATCCAATCCATACCGTTCTCTGCAACAAGTGGCATAAGTGATTGTGTCAACTCTTCAATAGTTTCGTTGAATGCCTCTGATGGAGTGTGTCCGTTTGCACGCAATACTTCGTATTGAGCTGCAAAGATACCTTGAATTGCACCCATTAGAGTTCCACGCTCTCCTGTTAAGTCAGAATATACCTCACGTTTGAAGTCTGTTTCAAACAAGTATCCTGAACCTACACCAATTCCCAATGCAATTACACGCTCTTTAGCACGACCTGTTGCATCTTGGAAGATTGCAAAACTTGAGTTTAGTCCACGACCTTGTAAGAACATACGACGTAAACTTGTTCCTGAACCTTTAGGAGCAACTAATATTACGTCAACATCAGCTGGAGGTACAATTCCTGTACGCTCTTTGTATGTTACTGCAAATCCGTGAGAGAAATACAAAGCTTTACCAGGAGTAAGAGCCTCTTTTACTGTTGGCCACACCTCAATTTGAGCAGCATCTGACAAAAGATATTGGATAATTGTTGCACGCTCGCAAGCCTCTTTAATGTCAAATAGTGTCTCACCTGGTACCCATCCGTCAGCAACTGCTTTATCCCAAGTTTTTGAGTCTTTGCGTTGTCCAACGATTACGTTAAATCCGTTATCGCGAAGGTTAAGACTTTGACCTGGTCCTTGCACTCCGTAACCGATAACTGCTATTGTTTCATTTTTCAATACTTCTCTTGCTTTTTCCAAAGGAAATTCTTCGCGGGTTACTACATTCTCTTCAACACCGCCAAAATTCATTATTGCCATAATTTTTAATTTTTTATTAAGTTAAATTTTTATTTATCTCTCATTTAAAATTATTCTACATCTACATATTGAGGCACTACCATCTGCAGGTTTCATCTCTGCCGCAAAGTTATTAGGAGCCTCTTCATATCGTAGCAAGGAGAGTTCTTGATTAAAGTGGGCCTCATTCATATAACTTATCTCAAATCTCTTAATGTATTTTGTATCCAACTCATACATTGATACAAGATTTAATATATGCTCTATCTGTTTCCCACTATTAAAGTGACGATTGTAGTCAATATCTCCTGCTTTTACTTTATAGGTAAAACCTTCGCCTGCTACTACAGGTTTAACTTTACCTATCTTTGCCATAG